>DASRZG010000268.1:0-6534 GCA_035686585.1 Phycisphaerae bacterium | reverse complement strand
GGCGGGCGGCGGCAATCTGTAAAAGTGTGACAGGATTTGCGCCTGTTTACAAGCCTCTGGAGCAACGGGCCGTAAACGCGCGTATGTCGTTGCAAATACAACTGTTACACGAATTTTCCGGGTGTTTACATTGGGGGGTTTTGTAAACACCCCCTGGTGGGGCGGGGGCGTCACGGGATTGCGGAACGGCAAGGGAGGGCGGCATCGCCGCCGGCGGAGGGGGGGGTGTTTACACGCCCGCAGTGGGCGACAATCCTTCCTTCCCCAAGCCTCTCTTTGGGGTGGGCGAAGCCGCCCCCTCACCGCGTCCAGGCGAGCATCTCGGGGGTCAGGTGAAAGTCCTCGCCCCAGAACAGGACCATGCGCCGGCCGGCGCGGACCTGCCCGCCCTGCCCGCCGGCGAGGCGGTAGGCCATCCGCTGCCCGCCGTCTTCGTGGGTCATCTCGTACTCGTGGTGGGAAAGGTGAAACGCCCGGCCGATCACCCCCAGCGTCGAGGAGGCCCCCTGCCACTGCCCCACCGCCAGGGCGACGTTGACCTTCCAGCCGTCCTTCTCGGCCTCGGTGAGGAAGTCCGCGTACGGCACGTGGTTCTCCGCGGCATGAAGGAAGACGAACCCGCCCAGCCGGAAGAGGTAGATCACCGTCTCGCTGTCGTCGGCGGGGCGCGTGGTGTTGGGGAACGCCCGGTGCTTGCCGTCTTCGCACCGGCGGTTGGTCGAGTACTGCCAGCCCAGCTTCGTGAGGATCTCCACGGGCCCCAACCGCTGCACCTTGCCGTAGTCGGGCACCGTGATCCCCGGCAGGACCTTCGCCCACTTCTCCTTGAGCTGGGCCGGTCCGATCACGGGCTTGCCCGCGTCGATCAGGCGCTTGGACAACGAGAAGTCGCCGTGGTCGAAGTGCCGGTGTGTGATCAGCGAGACGTCCACCTGTCCGGCCAGCCGCCGCCGCTGGGCGGGCGTCCAGTAGAAGCCGCACCGCTCGCGCAAGGCGTCCTGCTGCTCCGGCTCGCCGTCGTTGCCGATGATGGGGCCCTGGGCGAAGTCCAGCAGCACGGTCCCCTCCCTGCTCCGCAGGACGTAGGAGCTGGAGTAGAACTTGAACACGTGCACGCCGCGGTCGACCTTGACCTTCTCCAGCCGGTCCAGGCCGACGTCCACGCGCCGGCGGTAGAACGCGATCAGCGGCTCGAGCGCCGCCCGCTGCCCGTCGCCGAAGCCGGCGGAGGTGCGGACGCGGATGTTCACGTGCTTGTCCATGGCGGCGAAGATCGTCCGCCGGTCCGCGCCGTTGGTGAAGGACGGGGGGTGGGCCTGGAGGGTGTCGTAGATCTGGTCGAGGGACATGTCCTCGGAGAGCTTGACCGGCTGCGACCTGGCGGCGTCGCCCGCGGGAGCCGAGGCGATGATCGCCAGGGCGAAGGTGAGGATCGCGGCCGGAATGGTTCGAAGATGTCGCATGGCTGCCTCCGTGGATTGCACAAACGGTAACGCTGCCTGCATGGTCACGCAAACGGAAACGGCGCGTGACCATGGCACCCGCGGCGGCGGGGCGTATACTGTCCGCCTTGACGCGCCCTGATCCGCCCCAACCCGCCGATCGCGCCACGACCTGGCCGATCACGCTGAACCTGATGATGATCTCGTTCGTGAGCGGGGCGGCGGGTGCGCCGATCGTGGGGGCGCTGCGGGAGGGCGTGCAGGACGCCTACGGCCTGCCGTTCTGGGCGGTGGGCGTGGCGGTGGGTGTGTTGGGGGCGGCGGCCGGGGCGGCCGGGCTGGCGGTCACGTCGCTGCTGCGGCGCGTGGGCCGGCTGCAGTTCGTCCGGGCGGGGCTGACGGCGTTTCTGGCGGGCTTCGTGGTGCTGTGGCTGGTCCCGGCCGAGCCTGCCCCGTTGGGGGCCTCGTCGATCGCCCTGTGGATGCTGGCGGCGGGGTGGTTTCTGGCCACCTTCGGGCGCGGGCTGACGCTGGTGTCCAACGCCGTCTTCACCGACCTGTGGGCTCATCGGCCTCACACCGGGGTGATCCTGCTGCACGCCGTCAACGCCGGGGGCAAGCTGGCCGCCCCCGCGGTGGCACTCGCCCTGCTGGTCGGGGCCGGCACCCGCGCCTTCCAGCCCAACGCGGCCGTGTATGCCGCCGTCCTGGCCGTCCTGCTGGCGGCGGCCCTGGCGTGGCCCCGCTCGGGCGTGGCGGCGCTGGATCTGCCCGCCGACCGCGGCCGGCCCCCGGGCCCGTCGATCCTGCGGAACGGGCTGTTCTGGCTGGTGTGCGCGGAGTTCGTGTTCATCTCCGGCTCGGAGGCGGGCGTGGCCAGCACGCTGGCGTCGTTCGTGGAAAAGCAGCGCCTGCCCGTCTGGGGCCTGTCGGCGCGGGGGTGGTCGCAGGTGGTCCTGGCGGCGATGCAGGGCGGCGTGCTGAGCGGGCGGTTCATCGGAGTCTGGGTCAGCGGGCGGTTCGGCGAGCGGCCCATCATCGTCGCCTGCCTGCTGTGCGGCCTGGCGGTGCTGCCGACGGCGCTGGTCGCCTCGCCCCTGGTCTACGCCCCGGCCGCGCTGGTGCTGGGGGTGGCGTTCTCAGCCGTCTGGCCGGCGCACTTCTCGCTGGCGGCCCGGCGTTTCCCGTACGACAAGACCGCCCTGTCGATGGGCGCGGCCCTGGGGACGCTGGTGGGCGTCAACGGCTTCGTCCTGCTGGCCAGCCTGGCGGGCAACGACCCGGATCGCCTGCCCTGGACCCTGATCGCCTCCACGGCTGGGCTGGCCGTGTACGCCCTGAGCCTGCTGACCGTCTGGCGCGTCCGCGAGCCGAGGCAATAGCAGGGATGCGGGGGACGGGGGTCGAAGGGAAGAAGAAGAAGAAGCGATGGCAGGGATGCAGGGGATGCAGGGGATACGGATTGAGTAGAAGCAGGAGAAGCAGCGGAAGAAGAAGAGGCGATGCAGGGGATGGGCGCTGGGGGGTTGACGCCCCGGGTGCCAACGTCGCTTGCCCTTGCCCGTGTCGGGTGGCAGCCCGAAGCCGCCTTTGGGCTTGAGGGTGCGGGAATGGGGACTCGTGTTGCGCAGCGAAGCGCGGCTTCGCAGAGCAGGACTGGCCGGAGGACTGCCCCGGGAGGAGCTCCAGCCACGCATCGCACCCTCAAGCTCCGCGATCCGCGAAGGAACACGCGGATCACTACGCTTGGGGGTGCCACCCAACGTGGGCGTACGACACCCGGACCTCCCCCCATCGACGCCCGTCCTCGCGTGCGCCTACGCCGCGGCGATCCGGCGCTGCGGCTGGGGCTGCGGCTGCGGCTGAGGCTGCAGGCGGATCACGCGGTCGGGCACCAGCAGCAGGCTGTCCATGCCGAACCGCCCGGGCTCGACGCCGAAGGCGGCGTAGTCGGTGTACCACGCGCCGTCGGCGATGTACCGGAACCGGTAGTCCCCCGCCGGAAGCCGGACCTTCAGCACCCAGTACCCGTCGTCGCTGCGAACCATCCGCAACTGATCCGTCCGCCAATCGTTGAAGTCCCCCGTCACAAATACGTTGCTTGCGTTGGGACGGAAGAACCGAAATTCCGCGTATCCGTCTTCGCTGATGTTGACCACTACCACCTTCCTCAACGGGCCACCGTATCGGCCGGGGCGTTCCGTGTCCCGGCCCATCGGGACCGCCCCGGCGGATCACCACGATCCATCCGATACACCATTTCGGCACGCCGGGCGGGCGACTTGAGGATCACCTGATTCCGTCTGGGCGGAATTTTCCGACAGGGAGGGCTGGGCAAGATTCGAGCGGGCGGATTCGGGCCTCCTGGGTGCCACGGGCTGCTTGTCGCCGACTCTATCGGAGTCGGCGATTCGCCGAAGCGCAGCGGCGGCGAACAGCCCGTGCAGGCAGGGGGAAGGACCACGAGCTGAGCATCCCGCCCCCATTCCCCCCAGGCTCGCCCCCTTGGGGCTGTCCGCCTCCGCGGGTCTTCGACCCGCTCCGGCGGATCGCCGACCCGCCTTCGGCGGATCGTCGACAAGCAGCCTGTGGCACCCAGCCCCCGTCAGACGCCGCGCCTTCTCAGGTAGGCGTCAATCCCCTCCGCCGCCCGGCGGCCTTCGGCCAGCGCGCGGGCCACCGTCGTCCCGCCGTTGACCAGGTCGCCGGCGGCGAAGACGCCCTCGCGGGCGGTGGCGAACGTCTCGGGATCCACCTTCACCGCCCCGTCCGCCAGCGCCACGCCGTGCAGCGCCGCCGACAGGTCCTCGCCCATCGACTCGCCGATCGCCTCGACCGCCAAGCCCACCGGCAGGACGAATTCGCTGCCGGGAATCGCCTCGGGCCTCCGCCGGCCGGTAGCGTCCGGCTCGCCGAGCCGGGTGCGAACCACCCGCACGCCGACAAGCTGCCCCTGCTTGTCCGTCTCGTACCCGACGGGCTGGGTCAGCACTATCAGGTGCACCCCGGCCGACAGCAGCTCGCGCCGCCCCTCGGGCCAGGCGGGCATCTGCGGCCAGCTCCGCCGGTACAGCAGGTACACGTCGCGCGCCCCGTGACGCCTGGCGGCCACGGCGGCGTCCGTGGCGGTATTGCCCCCCCCGATCACCGCCACGTCACCGGCCAGCCGGCTGCCCGGATCCGCGTTCAGCCTTTGGAGCAGGGCGTTGGCCTCGACCACTCCGGCCGCCGGGCGGGGACCGGCGCCCATGGAAACCGCCCTGCCCAACCCCACCGCCAGGCACACCGCGTCGAAGCCCTCCGCCAGCACGTCCTCCAGCGTCCGCCCCGGACCCAGCGACGTCTGGAACCGCCACGAAAGCCGATCCGAAGGAACGGCCCCGAACACGGCCTCGATCTCCCGCGCCAGCTCCGCCCGCTCCAGCCGGGTCGTCGGGATCACGCTGTCCAGCTTCCCGCCGGCGCGGTCGGACCGGTCGAAGACGGTCACGTGATGCCCGCGCGAGATCAGCCCGGCCGCACACGCCAGACCCGCCGGGCCGGCGCCGATCACGGCCACCGACCGGCCCGTCGCCTCTTCCGGCACGTCCAGCGCCGCCCAACCCTCGGCCACCGCCGTCGCGGCCACGTGCCGATGCAGCTCGCCGACGGGGATCGCCGCCTGGCCCAGCACCCCGCGGATGCAGCCGCCCTGGCAGGTCATCTCCCACGGGCAGACCGCCCCGCACGCCCCCGGCAGCAGGAGGGCGCGCCGCAGAACCGCGTAGGCCCCGCGGAAGTCGTCGGCCGCCACCGCGTCCAGGAAATCCGGGATGTCCACCCCGGCAGGGCACACGTCGCGGCACGGCGGGTCGGCGCAGCGGCGGCACTGATCCGCCAGCCGGCGCAGGCTGTCCTTCGCCCGCCGCCGTCCTTGGCGGTAGATCGGCCCGTACACCTCCCCGTCGCGGACCACGCAGCCGGCCCTGCCGCCGTCGCGCATGATCTGCGAGCAGGAGCTGCACACCACGCAAACCTTCCGCCGATCGAGCCCGCCGCCGGCCAGCACGTCCGCGGGCAGGTCCGGGTACGCCAGCGCCGCCCGGCCCAGCCCGGCCATGGTCACCCAGCCCTTTTCCACCAGCGCGGCCGCGAAGTGCGGCAGGTACTGCCGCAGCCACGTGTACCCCGCCCCGATCATCGGCAGGTCCGGATACGCCTGCTGCACCTGCCGCGTCAGCGCCACCAGCCGGGCGACGCCCTCCAGCGGGTGCTCCGCCGCGTCGGGGGCCTCGGCGGTGGTCCAGTCGGCGGGGCGGTTCAGGTAAGGCCGCCAGTACGGATTGCCCGCCGTCACGGACAGGCAGCTCAGACCCGCCTCGACCAGCTCGCCGATCAGGCGGATCGGCTCGGACAGCTCCGGCACCGGGAACAGCTCGCCGTCCCCGCCGGCCGCCACGCCCCAGCCGAAGGGGTATTCCAGCCCGTCGTACACGTTCACCCTGCACGCCACCTCGATCCGCCCGCCCACGGCCTCGGCCACCCTGGCGACCGTCTCGCGGAGCAGTCGGGTCCTGCCCTCGTAGTCGCCGCCGTAGCGGCTGGGCTTGCGGGTATGCGATGCCAGCAGCTCGCTGATGAGGTACCGGTGGCAGGCCTTGATGTCCACGCCGTCGAAGCCGGCATCCGCCGCCAGCCTCGCCGCCCGCACGTAGGCGTCCTGCAGCGCGTCCAGCTCCTCGTCGGAGATGAGCGGGTAGTCCGCCCCCACGCCCGTCAGCGGGTCCAGGACGCGGGAGTGGTGGGCGATGATCGGGGCGGGCCGGCCCGCGGGCTTGGAGTACCGGCCCGAGTGGGTCAGTTGCAGGATCAGCACGGGCTTGACGCCCGCGGCCTCGGCGGCGGCGCGGGTCCGCCGGACCATCTCGGCAAAGCCCGTCGCCGACCCCTCGTGCAGCCAGAGCTGCCGCGGGTTCGCCCGGCCCTCCGGCACAACCGCGCACGCCTCCATCCACAGCAGCCCCGCCCCGCCGGCGGCGAAGCGTTCGTAGCGGCGGACGGTCAGGTCCCCCGGCTCGCCGCGGCCGGTGCCGTCGCAGCCTTCCATCGGGTG
>DASRZG010000267.1:0-6575 GCA_035686585.1 Phycisphaerae bacterium | reverse complement strand
GGCGCTCTCGGCTGCGCGGTCACTGTCTAGGAGGTCTCGGAGTGCCCCCAGGTGTTCATCGGAGAACTTCAGAAGCCTCAGGATGTCTTCGTCGAGGCCATCAGGAAGGAAAAGGGATGCCATCACTCTTGTCCTCTAGCGCCTGTATGCAGCAGACCAACACTCGAAATCAAAATCCCCGATGCTCAAGGCGTCCTCCCTAAGCCAGATCAAACGCCACCTGAGGCCTGTCCACGTGTTCGGCAAAGCACGCTTTCCTTTGCCAAGCGCCAGTCTGGCGATCCATGGGCCATGATATAACCGCGCACGCTCGAACGCCACGCGGCATATGCAAGACCCGTCCTGCCTATAGCCAAGATTCTAGCTTGGTTTGCCAGCGAAGCAACAAAGAATCTCCAGGACGCGGAACCGCGGGCGTACCTGCTCACCGGCCAATCGCGGGCTTTCGCGCCTTTCAAGCTTGCCCTTCGTCTAGTGCGTAATCGCGTAGACCAGCATGTTGACGCCGAGGCGGAGGGCGTCCTGGTCGGTGTAGCCGAGGTTGTAGGTGTAGTCGATCTGTTCCCAGCCGTTGCCGAGGGAGTGGGGCGAGTAGATCACCGCCAGGGCCCCGTCGATGCTGGCCCCCAGCAGCGAGGGGGCGTTCAGGTCGGGCTGGGCGGCCTTGAGCGCGTCGGTGTAGTCGACCGTCCGCACCTTGAACGGCGCCTGAAACAGGGCGCTGTCCAGGGCGATCGGTTCCAGGGGGGCGTCGCCCAGCACGCGGGCGATCTCCCGCCGGAAGGCGACGTCGAAGCCCCTTCTCCCGGCGGCGGCGTCCGCCAGCAGCACCCCGCCGCTGCGGAGATAGACCCGCAGGCGGGAGACCTCCGCGTCGGAGAGCTTGAAGTCCCGCAGGCCGGTCATGTACAGCACGGGGTGGTCGAAGGCCTTCTCGTCGGCTAGGTCCAGCGGCACCCGCTTGAACTGCACGTTCAGCGTGGTGTTGGCGGTGAGGTACTTCATCAGGTTGGGCAGGGCGTGGGGCGTGGGGTCCCAGCAGCCGTTGTGGCGGATCTGCCCGATCACGAGCTGGTCGCGGGTCGTGTCTTCCTGCTGGTGGTACACCTTCTCCGTGGCGAACGCCCGGGCATACTTGAGGTTGGCCAGGGTGCAGGTGATGAGGTTGACGCCCAGGGCCAGCGCGTCGTCCTGGTGGTACAGGATGCCGCCGGCGATGGGATTGTTGACCACGTCCCACCCGCAGTTCAGGTCGATCGGGCTGAGGATCACCGCGGGGCGGCAGCCGACGTAGACGGCTTCGAGGTAGGGCGGCAGCGACTTGAAGGCGTCCTTGTCCTTGCGGACCCGCATGTTAGTGATGCGGAAGTAGCTGCGGTACAGCGGGCTGTCGGTGTCGATGGGGGCCAGCCGCCGCTCGGGAAACAGCCGTCCAATCTCGCGCCGGGCGGTGTCGGTGAACTCCCGCCGTCCGCACTGGGCATGGACCACCAGCGTCCCGCCGTCGTAGATGTACCGGCGGAGCTTGGCGACCATCTCCTCGGACAGCGCCGGCATGGGCGTCCAGCCGGTCACGTACAGCAGGGGCAGCTCGACGGGGTCCCAGGAGAAGTCGTTGAGGCTGGTGGCGACGAAGCGGTAGCGGATGCCCAGGCGGTTGTTGGCGTAGTTGGTGAGCTGCTCGATGTCGATCTGGGTGGTGGGGAAGATCTCCTCGGCGACGCGCTGGCCGTCGCGGACGACGAAGCGCGAGCCGCCGAAGGTGATCATGCCCACCAGGCCCGGAGGCGCGGGCTGGCGCTTCCGCTCCGACCGGCGCAGCGGCGTGGCCGGCAGGGGCAGCGGCGGGACCGACTCGGCGGCGCTGCGGCGCTGCGGCTTGGCCTGGGGGGGGAGCTTGGCCTTGGGGTTGTCGAAGCGTTCCGCGTCGGCGGCGGGACTCAGGACGACGGACGCCAACAGCGCTGCCAGTGAGGCTGCGGTCAATCGTGCGAACATCGCCGGTCTCCTTTTTGCGCGCGGATCCCAACCCACGCGGCGCTTGCTACCAGTATAACGTTCCTCGGCAACGGGTGTTTCGAGAATCCTGCCTTCTCAGCGATTGGCCGCCGGAATGCTCGGCCGCCCCTGCTGTACATTTTCCGTGGTACTAAACCTCCCCCCCCGTCGTGCCGATAGGCCAAACAGGTCGGGGTCCGAGACCGTCATGCAGGGGTTCGGGGAAATTCCTCTTCTGGCGCAAGCATCCTTCGGAGCGACGGTTGGCGGCGTGATGGGCCTCCTGTCACCGGCGGCGTGGCCGTACGCCGACGACGCAACCTCCGGCGTTTCCCCGATCTTCTCCCAGGTTGATCCTGGAGTTCGTCGATTCTCAATTCACTACCACTCGTCCCGGCCTCTTGACGTCCCGCCCGGAGATGGTGCCGGCGGGCGGGGCGACAGATTCCATTAGCAGGCCGCGGCCGCCATCGACTCCAGGCCGGGGTGATCCGGGAACTCGCACCCGAAACGGACGCGAAGCAAGACATCAGACATACGTGCCCGCCGGCAGGAGGAGCGGCGGGGAACCGGGAGAGACGCCATGACACGCGTGACGATTGCCGACGCGGACCCCGCCAGCCGGGCTGTGCTGGCCGACGCGCTCGGCGTGGAGAGCTACGAAGTGACCTTGGCCCCGGACGGGCAGGACCTCCTCCGGTCCGTGGCCGTCAAGAGCCCCGACGTGCTGCTGGTGGACGCGGCGACGCTGTTGTCGGCGCGCGCGGAGGGATTCGCCGTCGCCGGCGAGGGCGGCCCGACGGTGATCGCCATCGCCGACCCGGGGGCCGCGGAGGACCTGTCGGCGGCATTGGCGGCGGGCGCCACCGACGGCATCCTCAGGCCGCTCGATCCGGTGATCGTGCGCGCCCGCGTCCGCGCGGCGCTGGCGGCGGCGGAGGCGCGGGGGCAGGCGCAGGCGGCGGGGCGGTTGATGGATCGGCTCTGCCACGAGTTCCGCACCCCGCTGGCGGTGATCCGGGAGTATGCCTCGATCCTCGAAGAGGGCGCCGTCGACCCGGTGACGGGCCGGCAAAGGGAGTTCCTTCGGGTGATCTCCGACGCGGCCGCCGACATGGCGAGGCTGGCGGCGGACGCGCAGGACGGGGTGAGGCTGAGGTCGGGCGAGCTTCGCCTGGACCTGCGGGCGTGCAAGGTGTCGGACATTCTCGACCCGGTAGCGCCGATCGTGGAGACGCGAGCGGCCAGCCGGGGGGTGCGGTTCTGTCCGCGGATCGAGTGCCCGTCGCGCGAGGTGTTCGCGGACGAGCAGACGATGCGGCGGGTGGTGGCGAACCTGGCGATCGCGGCGGTGAAGCTGTCCCCGCCGGGCGGGCGGGTGGAACTGTGGGCGCGCCCGGACGGGTCGAACGGAGTGGAGATCAGCGTGACCAGCAGCGGCGTGACCGCCGGCGCGGGCCAGGAGATCGCCCGCCGGATCGGCCGGGTGCTGGAAGCCAACCCCGGCGGCGATGGCATGGACCTGGGCCTGGGGATCGCCTCGGCGCTGGTCCGGCTGAACCTGGGGGTGGTCCGCGTCGGACCCGACCGGGGCGGGGGATGCACGGTCTCGTTCGCGCTGCCGGGCTGCGATCCGGCCGCGATCCTCCAGCGGTACTTCGAGCGTCTCTGCGGCGGCCGGGCGGTTCCGGGGCGGGTCTATGCGTTCCGCGTGGGCTGGTCCGGGCCGCTGCGGCGGCATGACGTGTGGGCGTTCCTCGCCTCCACGTGCGACCCGGGCGACTTGGTCCTGCCGGTGGCGGGCGAGCGGGGGCTGCTGGTGATCGGGCCCTCCGGCAGCGTGGGGGGGTGGATCGACCGGCTTCGCGGGTGCTGGGGCCGGGCGCTGACGGCGGCGGGACGCGCCGGCGACATCGAGGTGGACCCGGTCGGCTCCTGGTCGCTGCCGCGCCGGCGGGGCGAGGCGCAGGCGCTGCTGGCGGAGCTGTTGGGGTCGAAGGGTCCGGGCCGGCGAGGCGTGTTGCGGTCGCGGCGTCCGGTGCCGTCGCGTGCGGCCCGCGGCGTCGGTTGAAAGGGACATCCATGGGCAGCAGGCAGAAGGCGAAGATATTGGTGATCGACGACGATGCCAACATGGTCCGCGCGCTGGCGGCGCGGCTGGAGGAGGCGGGCTACGACTGCGTCACCGCCACCAGCCGCAGGCAGGGCCTGGTCCGCTTCCGCCGCGGACGGTTCGACCTGGTGATCACCGACATGATCATGCCCCGCCCGGACGGGTTCAGCCTGGTGGACATGATCCGCGAGGTGGGGGAGGTCCCGGTCATCGTGGTGACCGGCTTCGCCCGGAACCGCCCGCCGTTCCTGGCGGAGTTCGCCGACGTGGCCTTCGTCGCCAAGCCGTTCGAGTGGGATCGCCTCCGCCAGGTCATCGAGCGCACGCTCCAGTGTCGGACCAGAAAGGCCGCGTAGCAGAAAGGGCCCCCCATGACCAAACTCAAGGTCCTCCTCGCCGACGACGATCCGCGGATTCTTGACGTGATCCGCCTGCGCCTGGAGACGGAGGGCTACGAGGTCATCCCCGCGGCCACAGGGCACGACGCCCTCCAGTTGGCGCGCCGGCACAGCCCGGACGCCCTGATCCTCGACATCAACCTGCCGGACGGCAACGGGCTGACGGTCCACGACCGTCTGCACGCCCGGGCCGGGCCCTGGCCGCCTGTGATCTACCTCACCGGCGACCGGTCGCTGCGGACCGAGCTGCATGTCAAGATGCTGGGAGGGTTTGCGGTCATCTACAAGCCCTTCGACATCAACGTCCTGCTGGAGACCGTGGGCCGGGCGTGCCGGCGGGCGTCCCGGGCGGGCTTAACGCCGCCGCCCGAGCGTTGATTTCCCAGTCCCATTCCGCCAAAGTGGGGGTTAGACGTACGGGGGGAGGAAGGCATTCCGTGCGTCAACGCGATACATTGCGCACAGCGATGGCGGTCTGGCTGGCGCTATTGGCCCTGCCCGCGGGCGCCGGGCGGGCCCAGGGCGACGACCCGGCCGTCAAGACCCTGGCCGAAAGGGCCGCCCAGACCTACGGCTCCGCCGTCAGCGCCCTGCGCACCCGCCAGTACCAGCAGGCCCAGGGGCTGTTCGAGAAGTACGTCAGCGCCTACCCCACCCACGAGCGCGTCGCGGTGGGCTATCTGCTGCTGGCGACCTGCCAGAGCCGCCTGGAGGACCAGGACGGCTACGAGAAGACCCTCACCGAGGTCACGCGGCGCTACCCCGGCTCGCCGGCGTGGTTCACCGCCTACCGGTGCCTGCTCGACGCCGCCCGCCAGGCCAAGGACCCCGACCGGTACTTCCAGTTGCTCGAAGCCATGGTCCGCGCCGCCGGGCAGGCGCCGTGGCGGATCGACGGCAACATCGGCTGGGAGTACGGGGACTACTGGAACCGCGAGTACAACGGCGAGCTGCTGCAGCCCCAGGCCGGACAGTTGCGGGGCTTCTTGGAGGGACCCGGGTGGGTCATGGGCGTGGCCGAGATGGCCGACACCGAGCAGCGCGCCCAGCGCGCCCTCCAACTGCTCGCCAGGAACTTCCAGAAGCTCCAGGCGGAGCTGCCGCCCGACTGGCAGCACGTCCACGCGGCCCTGCTCCGCCGCGCCGGCTACGCCGACCAGGCGGACAAGGCCCGGGCCGCCTACGCCGAAAGCTGGGGCGACGATCCGCGGCGGATCGAGCTGTGGCAGCTCCGGCTGGACGAGGCCACCGCCGCCAAGGACCCCGCCGCCGCGGCCGCGGCCTTCGCCGGGCTCACCCAGGGCCTGTTCGGGGCCGACATGCTGGAGAGGCCCACCTACGACTACCTCGTTTGGCTGAACGGGCAGAAGCAACACGATGAGTTCGTCCGCCTCGCCCGCCGGTTCCTTCGGAGCTACCCGGTGTCGAGCTACTGGCATTACGTGACGTGGTGGTGGGTGAATCTTGCCCGCCCCGCGGGCGGACAGGAGCCGCCGCGGGAGCGGATCGAGTCGGTCCTGTCGATGCTGGACGAGCTCCACCAGACGGGCGACCCGGGCACGGAGCGGTCGGAGCTGCTGTGGCGGATCGACCTGCTGGGGCGCCTGGGCAGAAAGGACGAGGCGGTCAAGCTGGCGGCGGAGCTGATGTCGCCCGCCAACTGGTCGGACGCGTCGTACAAGCAGATCGCCCAGTACGCCCTCTCGGACGAGGCCTTCGCGCCGGTCCTGGCCGCGGCGCGGCAGAAGTGGAACATCCCGCTGCCCAACCCCACCTCCACGGCCTTCGTGAAGCTGCACGAGCTGAAGCGCCGCCTGTCCGCCGACGAGGTCCGTCACGCCGAGGAGATCGGCGAAGAGCTGTTCGCCTCCCACCGCCAGGACGCCTCGACCATCGAGGCGGTCCAACGGCTGGCGGATTACTATTTCGCCAAGGTCCTGCCCGAGCCGCGCGACAAGTGGATGGACCGGATGATCGCCACCTGGCCCACCCATCCGTCCACCCAGGCGGTCCTGGCCAACCAGATCACCGCCGAATACGCCGCCAAGCGCTACGACCGCCTGGCC
>DASRZG010000266.1:0-14734 GCA_035686585.1 Phycisphaerae bacterium | reverse complement strand
CGCTTCGATCAATCCCAGCACCCGCCCATCGGCCACCTTCGCCTCTACGCGGTCCATCAGCGGCCCATGGGGGATGGTGTCAAAGTAGCTCTTGAGGTCCGCATCGACCACCCAGGTGGTGCCCGCGTCCAGCAGGGCATTCACCCGGCGCAGTGCGTCCTTGCATCCCCGTCCCGGACGGAACCCGTAGCTGTGCTCCGCAAAGTCCCGTTCGAAGATCGGTTCCAACACCTGACGCACTGCCGCCTGGGCCACGCGGTCTCGAACCGTCGGGATTCCCAAGGGACGTTGCTCCTTCCCGCCCGGTTTGGGAATGTACGTCCGCCGGATCGCCTGGGGCCGGTAGGTCCCGGCTCGAAGGCTCTCCGACAGACGCCCGAGGTTCTCCTCCAGCCTGGCCTCGAACATCTCGATCGTCTGATGGTCCACTCCGGCGGCCCCTCGGTTCTTCTTCACCTTCTCGAAGGCCGACCGAAGGTTGCCCGCTGAGTAGACCTTGTCAATCAGGCTGAACCATTTGCCTCCTTTCACGCCGTGTTCCAGCGCCGCCAACATGCGATCCGTCCAGACCGACGGTTCCACCCACGCCCAGCGGGCGCGGATGTCTCCGGCTTGTTCAGCCCCGTGGGGCACTGACGCCGGGCTGGGTTCCGCCGCTCGGTCCGTCACGCATCCACCTTCCTGCGCTCCCTTCGCTCCACGCCCGTTACGGCGCTTCGTCGCTACTATGGGCGCTCCGACTCCTGGACGGCTCTCCGTCACCGCCCAGGTCTCCCTGCTTCACGTACACGCCCTTCCGATCGTTCCGTCTCCAGACACCGTACGCCTTCCGACGGTCGCTTTGACACGTTACCCATCAGCGCCGCCGGTTCCCTTGCGGGTCGGGGCTTCGCCAGTGGCGAGCAGGCTCGCCAAGGTCGTCCGGCCGAATCGAGTTCGTCATCCTACGGACCGATCATTCGTCTCCTGTTGCTCTCCACCCCGCCTCGCGGCGACGCAGTTACAGTCAACTACAGGCCGGAGAACGTATGCCTGGAAGGGACTTGCACCCTTCTGTTCGTGTACGCTCGCAGGCGCACTCGCCCCCGGCCCTTGTGGCCGGGGGCTGAGTCTCCTGACCAACACCGCTCCCACCCCCCCTTCACAGCACCGCGGACAGACCGAGCCCCGCCGACAGCAGGATGCCGAAGACCATGTGCATCCGGGCGGTCCGCACGTCCATGGTGGCGATGCGCTCCGTCGCGTCGAGTCGGGCCTTGCCGATCCTATGGAGGTTGCGGATCGCCACCGGCAGCGACAGCAGCACCAGCAGGCACCACGGGCCGATCTGCTCCGCCGCCACCATGATGATCACGGCGACATACGCGGCGCCGACCAGCAGGAAGTACTCCACCTTCGCGCCGGTGAGCCCCAGGACGTTGGCCAGGGTCCGCACGCCGGCGCGGCGGTCGTGGGCGATGTCGCGGAGGTTGTTGGCGTGCAGGATCGCCGTCACCAGGAAGCCGACCGGCAGCGACGCGTACAGCACCCGCATCGCGAACCCGCCGGCCAAGACGTAGTACGCCCCGATCACCATCAGCGGGCCCATCAGGGCGAACACCAGCGGGTCGCCCAGGGCGATGTACTTGTAGCCGAAGGGCTTGCCGCCGTAAAAGTACCCCCCCCCCACGCCGGCCAGCCCCAGGTACAGCACCACCGGCCCGCGGATCCAGGCCATCACCAGCCCCAGCGCCGCCCCCGCCGCCAGCAGGGCCAGTCCGCCGCGCAGGACCGCGCGGGCCGTCAGCAGCCCCTCCACCAGCACGCCGCTGCCGCCGTGGGAGCCCTCCCGGTCCACCCCCCGGGCGAAATCACCCGCGTCGCTGACCAGGTTCGTCCCCGCGTGCAGCAGCACCGACGCCAGCGCCACCAGCGGCAGCAGCTCCCACCGCACCGACTCCGCCGACACCGCCAGCATCGCCCCCACCAGCACGGGCATCAGCGAAGCGGTGAAGGAAAACGCCCGCACGGCACGAAGCCAGACCGTCCAGCGAACCGCCGGCTTGGCCGCCTGATCATTCATGAACGTGTCCTTTGGCGGCAAATTCGAAACTCGAAATCCGAAATCCGAGACAAATCCGAAGCACCTAAACAGCAAAGAAGCGGAAGAGAAGCAGACAAATCCGAAACTCGAAACCTGAGTCTAGCATTTCGGGTTTGCCGCTGGTGCTTCTTCTTTCGTGATTCGTGATTCGTGATTCGGATTTGTTTCGGATTTCGCGTTTCGGATTTCGGATTTGCCTCTCCCCTATCAACCCGAAGCCCTCTCGGGCGGTTCCTTCTCCCGGTGGAACGTCAACTCGAAGGTGGTTCCTCGTCCGGGCCGGCTTTGGACGCGCAGGCGGATGCCGTGGCTCCGCGCGACCCGGGCGGCGATGGCCAGGCCCAGGCCGGAGGACTCCGGGTTGTGCTGCACGGCCTCGTCGGCGCGATAGTGCTCCTCGAAGATCCGCGGCAGCTTCGCCGGGGCGATACCGATCCCGTCGTCGGAGACGGTGACGACGGTCTGGCCGTCGCGGGCCGAGGCGCATCGCAGGCGGACCTGCCCGCCCTCGTGGGAATAGACCACCGCGTTGAGCAGGAGGTTATTCAGCAACAGGCGGAGCTGGTTGCGGACGCCGACGACCGTCGCCGGTTGGAGGTCGGCTTCGACGGTCACCCGGCGGCGCTGCGCCAGCGGCCCGACCTGCTCGATGCAGCCGCGGAGCAGCTCGGGGAGCTCCACCCGCGCCGGCGCCGGCGGCGGGCGGGTGGTGGAGTCGAGCTCGGCAAGGTGGAGCATTTCCTGGATCTCCTCGCCCAGCCGGCGGCAGCGGGCGACGATGCGCTCCGCGACGCGCCGGCCCTCCTCGGACAGCTCGCCGCAGTAGCCGTCCAGGAGCACCTGGGCATAGGCCTGCACGGCGGCGAACGGCGCCTTGAGCTCGTGGGTCGTCCGCAGCATGTGCCGCGACCGCTCCGCCATGGCCTCGGCCAGGCGCCGGTTCGTCCGCGCCAGCTCGTGGTCCCGCTTGCGGACCATCATCGCCAGGCGCGAGCCCATGTACCACACCACCAGCCAGATCGTCACCGCCGAGACCAGGTTCATCACCAGCGGGGCGGTTTCGAAGCCCACGTACGGGCCCGGGGCCTGCCCGGCGAAGATCGTCCGCGGCGTGAGGATTCCCAGCCGTTCAGCCGACAGGCACGCCAGGTACAGCGCCACCGCCAGCAGGACCACCAGCATGCTCTGGGGCCGGCCGAGGAAAATGCACGCCAGGACGATGTGGAAGAGGTAGACGAAGGAGATGAGGGTCTCGCGGCTCCCGGCGAAGTGGACGACGGCCGTGAGAACGACCAGGTCCAGGACGATCTGGCAGGCGAGGTTGGCGGTGGCGGCGAAGGGCCTGTGGGGCCGGCGGAGGACGCGGGCGTGCGCGAGGAAGACGAGGTTGTAGGCGGCGAGGATGCCCGCGATGGCGAACGGCCAGGGGCCCGCACGAGCCAGCCGGAGGGTGTCGGCGACGGGGGGGAAGTCGGCCAGGACGCCGAAGGTCGCCAGAATGCCGGTCACCGCCCATCGGAGCCGGCAGAACCACACGACGTTGCCCACCAGCAGCGGCTCGGTCAGCGAGGCGGGGTCGCGCTGTATGGCCTGGGGCGGCGGCCCCGCCGACAGCGGCGGAAGCTCATAGGTCGCCATGTTGTCCGGGATTTCAGAACTCATCGTAGAAGATGTCGTCCGGTCGGAGCCCCTTGGCCTCGAGCACGCGGGTGACGGCCTCGATCATCGGCGGCGGGCCGCAGAGAAAGGCCTGCCGGGGGACGCCCGGGTCGAGGTGCTTGTCCACCGACAGGTGGATGAAGCCCCTCTCGCCGTCCCACCGCTCGTGCGGTTCCAGCGGGTCGGAGAGGGCGTACACGACGCGAAGGTTCCGGTGCCGCTCGGTGAGCTGGCCGAACAGGTCGAGGTAGAACACGTCGCGCGTGGTCCGGCAGCCGAAGAACAGGTAGCACCGCCGCTGCGGCCAGCGGTCGTAGATGCTCAGGAGGATGTTCTTGATCGGCGCCATCCCGCACCCGCCGCCGACGCAGACGACCTCGGTGCCGGGGTCCTCGTTGAGCCGGAAGTCCCCGTACGGGCCGGTGAAGGCGACCGCGTCGCCGGCGGCGAGGTTGTGCAGATACGTCGAGGCGATCCCGCCCGGCACCAGCCGGACGTTCAACTCGACCACGTTCGGCTCCTGGACGGGCGAGCTGATCGAATACGCCCGGAAGACGGGCCCGTCCGGCGAGGGCGCCTGGATCTGCACGTACTGCCCGGGCAGGTGGCGGATCTCGGCCGGCGAGTCCAAGGCCAGCCGGATCTCCTTGATGTCATGCGTCAGGTCGCGCACGGAGGCGACGGTGGCGGCGAACATCTGGACGTGGAGCAGCTCCTCGGGAATCCGCAGGCGAATGTGCTGTCGCACCTTGACCTGGCACGCCAGCCGGGTGCCGGCTCGAATCTCGGCGCGGGAGAGGTACGGCGTCTCCGTCGGCAGCACCGGCCCGCCGCCGTCGAGCACCGCCACCTTGCAGTGCCCGCAGGTGCCCTGCCCGCCGCAGGCGGAGGGGATGAAGATCTCGTTGGCGTACAGCTCGCTCAGCAGCGTCTGGCCGCCCTCGACCTCCAGCGCCTTCTCGCCGGCGTTGACGTCGATGGTGCAGGCGCCGTAGTCGATCAGCAGCCGCTCGGCCACCGTCAGCAGCGCCGACAGGCCCACCAGCAGCACCACGAACACCAGGATGGACAGCAGGTAGATCATCGCCTATTCGATCGACATCATGCCCGCGAAGCCCGCGAACGCCATCGCCATCACGCCCGTGATCAGCATCACCACCGCCACGCCGCGGAAGGGCTTTGGGATGGAGCTGTAGCCCATCTTCCGCCGCAGCCCCGCCATCAGCACGATCGCCAGCGCCCAGCCCACGCCGCCGCCGAAGCCGAACCCCACCGACTGGAGGAAGTTGTACTGCCGGATGATCATGAACAGCGACGCCCCCAGGATCGCGCAGTTGACCGTGATCAGCGGCAGGAAGATGCCCAGCGCGTAATACAGCTTCGGGCTGAACCGCTCCACGAACATCTCCACGAACTGCACGAACGCCGCGATCACCGCGATGAAGACGATGAAGTACAGGTGCGTCAGCCCGATCGGCGCCAGCACGCCGTGGTAGATCGCGTAATTCAGCGCCGTGGTGCAGGTGGTCACGAAGATCACCGCCGCCCCCAGCCCCAACGCCGTGGGAATCTGCTTCGAGCAGGCCAGGAACGAGCACATCCCCAGGAAGCTCGACAGCAGGATGTTGTTGGTGAAGATGGCCGCGACCAGGATCACCAGCGGGGACACGTCGCTCATGGGCGCATCTCCTCCTCCGCCGGCGGCTTGATCGCGTTGGCGATCGCGATCAGGAAGCCCAGCGCCAGGAACGCGCCCGGCGCCCCCACCAGCAGCAGGTTTTTGACGTACCAGCCGTCCGGGCCCGCCGCCAGCACCGGGTAGCCGAGGATGGTCCCGTTGCCCCCCAGCTCGCGGACGAAGCCGATCAGCCCCAGCACGGCCGCGTACCCCAGGCCGTTGGCCACGCCGTCCAGCACCGACACCAGGGGCCGGTTCCGCATCGCGAACGCCTCCGCCCGGCCCATGACGATGCAGTTGGTGATGATCAGGCCCACGTACGCCCCGAGCCGCTTGGACATGTCCCAGTAAAACGCCTGGAGGAGCTGGTCGACCAGGATCACGAAGGTGGCGATGATGGCGACCTCGGCGATCATCCGGATCCGCCGCGGCGTGACCTTCCGCAGCAGCGAGACCAGCAGGTTCGTCCCCACGCACACGAAGATCAGCGCCGCCCCCATCACCAGCGCGTTGGACAGCTTGTTCGTCACCGCCAGGGCCGAGCAGACGCCCAGGATCTGGACGGAGATGGGGTTGTTCGCCAACAGCCCGCCCTGGAACGTCGCCAGGCCCTTGCCGTCGCACGCGCCCAGGCACGGGCCGCAAGCCGGGGGTCTATCCGCCATGGCCCGCCTCCGCGACGATCACGCCGATCCGGTCGTTGAGCATCCGCTCGACCCTCCGGCAGGTCATGGTCGCCCCGGTGATCCCGTCGACCTGCCCGTCGCCGGCCGCCCCGCCGGGGCGGGTGATCCGGATCCCGATCCGGCCCTCGCCGGCGATCCGCTTGCCGATGAACTTCTTCCGGAATTGTTCGTTCTCGATCTCCCCGCCCAGCCCCGGGGTCTCCTCGTGCTCGTAGAAGGTGATCCCGCGGATGGTCCGCATGTCCGGCGCCAGGGCCAGGAAGCCCTGGATCGGCCCGTTCCGCCCCCGTCCGCTCAGCGGCACGCCCACCGACAGGACCTCCCCTTCGGGGTCGATCCGGTTGTAGAGCTCGTTGGCGCCGTTGCCGTCAATCCGGACGTTGCGGCGGTACACGCCTTCCAGCTCCGCCCAGGGCGCCTTCTTGTCGAACGGCACGTCCAGCACGCCCAGGATGTTCCGGACGCGCTCGGCCTTGCGGTTGGCCTGCTGGTACGGCTTGAGCTGCACGCTGGCGGCCGTCAGCAGCAGGGCACAGACCGTACCCAGCACGGCGGCATAGAGGGCGGTGTAAATGTCACGCCTCATTCCGCAGCCTCCGCAGGCGGAAGTGGACGACCACTTCGTCGAGGATCGGGGCGGCGATGTTGCCCAATAGTATGGCAAACATCATGCCCTCGGGGAATCCCTCCGCCCGGCGGATCAGCGCCACCAGCACGCCGATCAGGATCCCGTAGATCCATTTCCCCCCGCGGGTGGTCGGGCTGGTCACCGGGTCGGTGGCCATGAAGAACGCCCCGAACAGCAGCCCGCCGGACATCAGCCACCACGCCGGCGTCGGGACCTGCGCGGGGGCCGCCAGGTGCATCCCCGCCGCCACGGCCAGGAACGACCCGAGGATCGCCGCCACCGTCCGCCAATTGGCCACGCGAACGGCCACCAGGAATCCCCCGCCCAGCAGGATCGCCAAGGCGCACGTCTCCCCCGCGCTGCCGGAGACGTTGCCGATCAGCAGATCCCACAGGCTGACGGACCCGCGCTGGGCCGGGGCCAGCCCCAGCGGCGTGGCCTGGCTGACCGCGTCCACCGTCGAGGCGCTGACGTACTGCCCCAGCCTGCCCGGCCAGGCGCCGCCGGCGGCGATCCAGCTCTTGGCCATCGTGGGGGCGTACGCCAGCGTCAGGAACACCCGCCCCACCACGGCGGGGTTGAACAGGTTCCTGCCCGTCCCGCCGAAGACCTCCTTGCCCACCAGCACGCCGAACGCCACCCCCGCCGCCACCATCCACAGCGGCAGTCCCGGCGGCAGGATCAGCGGGAACAGCATCCCCGTCACCAGGAAGCCCTCGGCGATGGGCTCCTTGCGGAGGATGGCGAAGATCACCTCCACCGCCCCGCCGGCGGCGTAGGAGACGAGAATCATCGGCACAAGCCGCCAGCCGAAGAAGTAGATCGACGCCGCCACACAGGGCATCAAGGCGACGATCACCATCGACATGTACCGCTTCACGTCCAGCGGGTCGCGGGTGTGCGGGGCGCAGGCGGTCCGGGTCGCCGGGGCAAAGAAGAAGTTCTCCAGGGCCTCGTAGACGGGCCGGGCGGGCCGGAGCCTGCCGCCTTCGGCGAAGTGCCGTTCGGCGCGGCGCAGGATGTCGCGGACGAGCTTCATGCCTGCCCCTCCGCCTGTTCGGCCTCGGCCCGTTGGGCGGCGACCCGTTGGGCCTCGGCCCGTTGCGCCTCGGCCAGCTCGGCCGCCAGGCGCCCGCGGGCGTCGACGAACTCCTCCCGCAGCTCCAGCTTGGACGGGCACACGAACGAGCACAGGCCGCAGGCGATGCACCGACCCATGCCGACCGCGTCGGCCTCTTCAACTCGTCCTGGTAGAGCAGCTTGTGGATCCAGTGCGGCATGATGCCGACGGGGCAGACCTCCTCGCAGTACCCGCAGCCGATGCAGGGGCGGCCTTCGCCGCGGACGCCGGTCGTCCGCCGCTCCGGCGCCGCCGGGCGAAGCAGCGACAGGAAGCACCGGCTGTACGACCGCCGGCGGGCCCCGGGCCTCATGAAGCCCAGAAACTCCCGATCGGTCTGCTCCGGAAGCATGGTCAGGCCCGTGCACTCGATGTCCAGGCCCCGCCGGTCGGGCCCGAGCGCCCGCCCCGACAACATTCCGCCGTCGACGATCCGCACGCCCCCGGCCGCCAGGCGGGATCGGCTCAGCAGCTCGATGGGATATCCGGGCATCGCCTGCACGTGCGCCGGCGAGATGGCGGCCGGGCCGGCCAGGGAGATGACGCGATCGGTGGCCGGGGCGTCCTCGCTGAGCGCCCGGTCCACGGCCAGGACGCCCTCGACCCGCAGGCCCCAGACGGTCCCGGCCGACGCCTTCAGCCCCAGCCCGCGCGCCAGGACGGCGAAGTGGTCCAGCGGGTACCGCAGCGGGACTTCTTCGAGCGTCAGGAAGGCCTGCCCGCGGAGGGCGTGGCGGACCTGCCGGGCGAAGCCGCTGTGGATGTCCGGCAGGACCAGGTGGATCGGCTGGTACTCCAGCAGGGACTGAAGCTGCTGGAGCCCGCGGAGGAAGGCGGGGAGGCGCTCGCGCATCTGCACGTCGCCGCGGGCCTGGTAGGAGCTCAGTTGCAGCGTCGAGACGATCACCGCGGCCGGCGAGGCCGACGGGTCCGGCAGGGCGCCGGTGAAGGCGTCGTGGAAGAACGCCCAGGCGCCCAGGTCGATCAGCCGGCGGCGCCGATCCCCGTCGGCGGCGGAGGTGCCCCGGTACGGTTCGTCATCAGGCCCGCCGAGGGCGGTCAGGGTGACGTGGCCGGGGGCGGATTCGAGATCGACCGTCCCGGCCCGCGGCGCCGGCAGGGGCAGGTGGTGGTTGCCCGGGTCCCGCGCCAGCGGCTGGCCTCGGGCCACGCGGTCCCCGGCGGCCACGCACAGTTCGCTGAACCGGAACCGCTCGGAATCGAGGGGGACGTACAGGACCTCCGGCGGAGGCAGGGGCTGGATGTCCCCCGTGGGCCGGCCGGTCAGCAGGACGTTGTACCCGCCGCAAAGCCTCATACCGCCGACCCCACGCACTCCCCCAGACGCTCGTCCATTTGCCCCAACACCGGCAGGAAGTCCTGGCGGAGGTAGCCGGACGTCGCCTCGGCCGCCCAGGGCCAGGCCGCCAGATCGGCCACGGCCGCGGCGCAGAGTTCGGCGACCCGCCCCCGCAGACCGCCGCCCCGCCCCGCCGGACAGGCCGCCAGGGTATGCTTTCGGCCCCGGGCGTCCGCCCCGAGGGTCTTGCCCGCGCGATCCTCGCAGCCGACCGCGTCCAGCAGGTCGTCGGCAAGCTGATACGCCGTCCCGATCCGGTAGCCCGATTCGGTCAGGGCCGCCCGCAGCGGCCCGTCCCCCCCGCCGCAGGCGCCGCTGAGCAGCGCGAACAGCGGGCCGGTCTTGCCCCGCGCCACCCGCAGGCACGTCCGCTCGTCCAGCCGGCTGCCCCGCAGGACCAGCTCCTGCTCGCACTCGGCCGAGATCACCTCGTGGAGCTTGTCCAGCACCTCCGGCAGGTAGCGCCCGCCGGCGGCGTCGCGGACCAGGGCCATCGCCTCGCAGAACAGCAGGTCGCCGAGGAGGATGGCGGCCGACGTCCCCGCGGTCCGCCACAGCGTCGGGCGCGACCGCCGGAGCCGCCCGTCGTCGATCACGTCGTCGTGACACAGGCTGGCGGTGTGGAGCATCTCGGTGGCCGCGGACAGATGCACCAGGACGTCCCGGTCGGCGGGCATCGACGGCGCCTCCGCCAGCCGACCCGCCAAGCGGGTCCGCAGCATCTTGCCGGCCGCCACGCAGGCGGGGTCGAACCGCCAGCCGAGGCGGTCGGCAATCCGGGCGCATCGCTGGGCCGCCAGCGACTGCACCGCCGCTACGAATTCGGACAACGTCGTCGACATCGCCTCTCGGATCACGTCTGGCCACGGGGCAGGGACCGGCGCAGCCTGCCCTTACGCGCCAGGGGGCGCTTTACAGGTTCTGCATCGTAATGGTAATCGCCGAGACAGTTCAAGGCGCATTGGGCGAAGGCGGGAAGCGGCGGGGCGGCGGGGTCAGAACTTCAAGTACAGATCGCCCTGGATGCGGGCCTGGGTGTCGCCGGCGAAGGGGCCGGTGATGACTTCGGTGAAGTACCCGCTGACGCCGATCACCGCGCAGGAGCTGACCTGGTAGCTGATCGTGAGCCGGTGCCCCTTCCGGTTGGACCCGCCGAAGTTGGCGTCGGAGAAGCCGCCGACGATGGCGTTGGCCTCGATGCGGGCGTACTTGTACAGGACCTGCCAGTCGCCCTTGCGCTCCAGCCGCCCGACGAGCAGCCACCCGCCGTAGGCGTTGCTCTGGTCGTCGAACCGGTTGGCGGTGTTGCGGACGAAATCGAAATAGGCCTGCACCGGCACGCCGAAGAGGTCCCACTCGATGCGGTTCAGCATGTCGACCATGTTGAACTCCTCGGCCAGCAGCCGGTTGTTCGCCTCGCTGTTGCCCACCGGGCCGATGATGTCGAAGTTGTCCTCGATGTGGGCGTAGTCGTACCACGCCACGGAGGGGGTCCACCGCAGGCCCTTGGCGACCTGCCAGTGCCAGCCCGCCTGGTAGACGTGCAGCTCGGCGTCGGGGGCATCGGGGTTGTGCTGGATGGCCCACACGCCGACCCCCGCGAACGGCGTGAACGGCGCGGACTCCTCCGGGGCGTCGTAGGCCAGCCAGGCGCCCTCGGGGCTGACGTCGGTGTCCCAGATGATATCCGTGTAACGCAGCGGGTTCTTGAACTTGCCGAGGGTCAGGGATACCCCCTTGAGCCAGTTGGGGCTGTAGCGGGCGTAGGCCCAGTCGATCCAGATCTGCTTCTCGGCAAACTGGTCGGTGAGGTTCTGCAGGGTCGAGGTGGGCCGGCGGTCCCCCCCGCTGGCCAGCCGGAAGCCTACCTCCATCTGTTCGTCCATGCAGGTATACTTGAACCCGAACCGCAGCCAGAACTTGCCGACATTCTCCTCCATCTGGCCCCGGTTGGTACGGATCGTCTCCCATCGCAGGTACAGGTCGCCGAAGAAGGTCAGGTTCTCCAGCCACTGGGGGCAGCGGGGGGCCATGTCCTCGCGGATCTCCTTCAGGATGCGGCGGACATCGTCTTCTCTCTGGCGGCTGAGCTGCTCGTCGCGGAGCTGCTGCTCGAGCTTGTTGATGCGTTCGGCCTGCCGGGCGGCGTCGGCCTTCAGCTCGGCGAGGGTGGCGCGGATGTCGTCCGGCGTCTGCGCGTCGGCCGGGCCCGCCGCCACCAGCAGCCCCGCCGCCAGTGCCGTCGCCAGGAGTCTCCCCATGCGCGCCGATCCCCGCATTCGACATTGCCTTTGCAATCGCCCGCCGGAGAGAGGAACGCCCGCGGGCCCGTTTCCCTTGGGCCATTCTAGGCCGGCGTCCAGGTTGTCGATCGCCAAATTCGCGCCGATGCCATCGCCCCTCGCGTCGTCTCACACAGACGGGCGCCCTGATTGTTGTCTGGGCGCAAAGGCGCTTGCCCATCCGCGACGTCGTGATAGCATCATCGCGGACGCTCCCGGTCGGGAAATGCCGACCTGGCGACGAGTCCCTGCTCAAGGAGAAACCAATGATCAGCAGCTATGCAGCCGTCGCCGTCGTGCTGGTGGCCGTCGCCGCCGCCGCCCGACCCGCCCTGGCGGCGGAGGACTGCGGGCCGGTGGTGGGCAATCCGCGGGTGACCTGCAACCGCTGGCCGAGCAGCTATGACGCCCAAAGCTGGGCCCGGGACGTCTGGCGGATCGAGAAGGCCGACACCGACGAGGCCAAGGCCATCGCCCTGTACAAGTGGGTACGGCTGCAGCTCCATTGGGGCGACCCGGTCGGCGACGGCACCCGAGGCCGGAAGCCCGTCGTCGAATGCGACGCGATCAAGAAGATCAACATCAACCCCTACGGCCACTGCAGCGACTTCGGCGTCACCGCCGCCGCCCTGGGAACGGCCGGGGGGCTGAAGGCCATGGAGGCCCACGTCCCCGGCCACACCGAGCTGGAGGTCTTCTACACCGACGCCGACGGCGTGGAGCGATGGCACCGCCTGGACCCGTTCTGGGGCTTCGTGGTGTACGACCGCACCGCCGCGCACATCGCCACCTGGCAGGAGATCAAGGCCGACCCCGGCCTCACCACAAAGCCCGCCAAGTTCGTCGCCCCGCTGGGCGACAAGGCCTCCGACCGCGTCCGCTACGCCGAGAAAGGCGCGTGCCCCCCGTCCAATCGCGTCCGCCCCAGCATCTACACCATGGACAAGCCGCTGTACGCCGGCGAGACCTACACCCTCGGCTGGGACCGGGATGAGCAGGTCCCCTACTACAACGCCCTGCCGGACAGCAAGGACCGCCAGACCCTCTGGGGCTTCATCCGCTTCACCTACGCCGGCGGCGACCCGGAGAAGCTCGCCTACGGCCACGAGCTCCTCCGCCCCTACGTCCACAAGGGCACCTTCCGTGGCGAGAACCAGTTGATGGTCTTCCCCGCCCATGGGACGCTGGAATTCAGGCCGGTGCTGGACGGCCGCTTCGCAGACAGCCTGTATCGCCCGGCCGCGAACGTGGCCGCCGGCGCCGGCGCGGGGCCGAAGCTCCGCCCCGCCAAGGCGGGCACGCCGGCCGAGCTGGTCTACCTCGTCCAGACGCCGTACGTGATCGCCGACTCCGGCCTCACCGGCAGCTTCCGGGTGGGCCGGGGCGGCACGGTGAAGGTCTCGGTCGCCCCCGGCGACTGGCGATGGCGGAACTGGGTGCTGGACCAGGTCGTCCCCGACAAGCCGGACTGGAAGGTCGTCTGGGAGTCGCAGGGCGAGGGTGTGCAGAGGATGGATCTGAAGCAGGCCGCCCTGGCCGTCCGCGGGGAGTACAAGTTCCTCGTGAAGGTCGAGATGACCGCCACCGACCCGGCCGCCACCGGCGTCGACGGGCTGGGCGTCTCCTGCAAGTTCCAGGAGGCCCCGCTGGCGCTGCCCCGGCTGATGCCGGGCGAGAACACGATCCAGGTAACCGCCGCCGACGTCCGACCGGGCTACCGGCTCCGCGTCGAGTACTGCTGGGACGACGCCAAGGGCAAGGGCCACACGGCCGCCCAACTCATCGACACCACGCCGGCCCGCTTCACCATCCAGGCGGCCGGCGAGAAGCCCGCCGACGTGAAGACCAACTGGCTCCGCCTGGAGGCGGTCAAGAAGTAGGCTGGGCGAACCCGCCCACCACGGAGGGCCCAACACATCCCGGGACACGGTGGGCGAGTTCGCCCACCCTACCGACTGGTTGTTGGGCCCCGAATGGGGCCCAGAGCGGTTAGCCGGGGGCGCCAGCCCCCGGGAAAGATCCCCATCAGCGCCAAGCCCCGAAGGGGCGAAAGAGAGGTCCGGTGAGGACTCTCTTTCGCCCCTTCGGGGCTTGTCATTCATGGGCCACACCACCGGGGGCTGGCGCCCCCGGCTAACCGCTCAACGCTCCTTCGGAGCGTAACGACGCACGCCACTGGCTTTCCAAAACGGGCGGCCCGTCTGGTGTCGCCACGGCGCCCGGCAGCGAGTAGGGTGGGCGAGTTCGCCGACCCTACCGACCGGATCGTATGCGATAGGCGTCGCGTCAGCCTGACCGTTGCCCTGCACGACCCGCGCGGTAGAATCTGATGTGGATCGCCCGCGCACTTTACGGCCCGGGGCTCGAGGATTGCGGCGTTCCTGCGGCACGACGGAGACTTCAGATGCCCGACGACACGTCCCAGCCAACACGGTCGGAGTTATTCCAGCATATGGCCACCAGCCCTCATATGTGGTTTGCGGAGGGCGCAGGGCTTATGCGCGCGGCATACGTTGTTTGGAGTTGTCACCAGCGCAGGCGAGACGACGAAGCGGGCTGGTACTCTGGCGAACTCAGCGAGGACAACCTCGTGGACATCTCCACCGACCGGTTCGTCTCGTCGTATATGCTGCTTGCAGGCTTCGCAATCGAGAACGCTGTGAAGGGCTTGATAATCTCCAAGCAAGATGCACCCGTAAGCCTTCAGCGTCTGCCAGATGAAGTGCGGAGTCACGACTTGAAGGCCTTGTTCGCTACGGCAGAGATACAACTCGATGTCAGAGAGAAGCTGCTAGTTGAAGCACTTCAGGAGGCAACCATCTGGAAGGGGCGCTATCACACCCCCTTGGATATGAATTCCATCGACGGCACCTATCCCTGGGTGGACTACGGCAAGAGATTCTATCATCCGACCGATGTCAGGGATCTCTTTGACCGCGTGATTGCGGCCTATCCGGAGGACGTTTGGGAAGCAGTCGGCGAATTGGCGATGCAGTTCCCGACGAGTCCCGGCGAATGGCTGGCCTTCGTGGACAGAGAGTGCCCCGAATGCCCGCCTTGAGACGGGCGGCACTCAACGCTGAGCGAGCAGAGCGACTGTGCAGGAGTTGATGCCATGGCGAAGAGACGCGGGGTCCCGAAGAAGACGGAAACCGAGATCATAACGAAGAGCCGGCGGCGTTGCTGTATCTGCTTCGGGCTGCACCGGGATGATCGCCGAAGAAGGGGCCAGATCGCA
>DASRZG010000265.1:0-2015 GCA_035686585.1 Phycisphaerae bacterium | reverse complement strand
ACAACCGGGCGCCCGGTCCGATGACCGTCTGGATCCCGCGGGCGTAACGCGCCCGCTTCCTCGCATCGGGAGAAACGCACATGAGTCCGCCGAACGTCCTCTGGGTCTGCACCGATCAGCAGCGATTCGACACGCTGGGCTGCTACGGGAACCGCTTCGTGCGGACGCCCAACCTCGACCGCCTCGCCGAGTCCGGGGTGCTGTTCGAGCTGGCCTTCGCCCAGTCGCCGGTCTGTACCCCGTCGCGCGCGAGCTTCCTGACGGGGCGATACCCCCGCACCACCCGCTGCCGCCAGAACGGCCAGTCCCTCCCCGCCGACGAGGTGCTCGTCACCCGCCTGCTCGCCGAGGCCGGATACGTCTGTGGGCTGTCCGGCAAGCTCCACCTGTCTGCCTGCCAACCCGCCGCGGCGCCGGTCGCCGAACGGCGGATCGACGACGGGTACAGCATCTTTCACTGGTCCCATCACCCCGCCCCGCCGGGACCGAAGGACAACTGGCCGGGCAACCAGTACGACCTCTGGCTGCGCGAGCGCGGCGCGGCGTTCGCCTGGGACGACTTTCCCGGAACGCCGCACGTGAAGACCGGCATGCCCGCCGAACTGCACCAGACAACCTGGTGCGCCGAGAAGGCCATCGACTTCGTCGGGCAGTGCGCCGATTACGGCCGCCCCTGGCTGTTCTCGGTAAACCCGTTCGATCCCCACCATCCCTTCGACCCGCCGGCGGAGTACCTCGAGCGGTACCTCGACCGCATCGACGAGATCCCCCTACCCAACTACGTGGAGGGCGAACTGACCGATAAGCCGCTCTTTCAGCGGATCGACCACCAAGGCGCGTACGGGGGCAGCCGGGGCTATCACGGATCCGCGGACATGACGGAGCGCGAGCACCGCCTCGTCCGCGCGGCCTACTGGGCCATGTGCGACCTCATCGACGAGCAGATCGGCCGCATCTTCGACGCCCTCGACCGCACCGGCCAGCGCGACAGCACCATCGTCATCTTCACCTCCGACCACGGCGAGATGCTGGGCGACCACGGGATCTATCTGAAGGGCCCGTACTTCTACGATCCGGCCGTCCGCGTGCCGCTGATCCTGTCCTGGCCGGGGGGCATTCCCGGCGGTCGGCGGTCTGGCGCGCTGGTGGAGCTGGTGGACCTGGCTCCCACGCTGCTGGACGCCGCTGGTCTGCCCCGCCACCCCGGCATGCAGGGCCGGTCGCTCATGGACCTGCTGCGCGGCCGGGCCGATCCCCACCGCCATCGCGACGACGTCTACTGCGAGAGCTACAACGCCCACGTTCGTTACGAGCCCAAGGCCTTCGCGACCATGGTCCGCACGAGGCGCCACAAGCTGGTCGCCGTGCATGGCATGGAGGCAGGCGAGCTCTACGACCTGCGAGAGGATCCCGGCGAAATCCGGAACCTGTGGTCCGATCCGGCCGCCGCCGACGTCAAGCTTGCCCTGCTGAAGCGGCTGTGCGACCGCATGGCCGAGACCGTGGACCCGTTGCCCCGGCGCCCGGCCGTGTGGTGATCCGGGATGCCGCCGGAGGAGCCGAAGTGGCGAGGCGTTCCGCGCGCAGGTGGTTCCGGGGCCGGGCGAGGCACGTCATTCCGCCTCGACGACTACCCGGAAGCCCACGGCGCTGCTCTTTTCGTCGATGCCGCTGCCGGTGCGGGCGGCGGATCGGATGGCCTGCCAGTCTCCGCTCCAGGCGCCCCCGCGACAGACCCGCCCCTGCCCGTCCGCCGGGCCCTTCGGGTCCGCCTTGGGCGAATCGGCGTAGTACTTCTCGCCGTACCGGTCGCCGCACCATTCCGCGACGTTGCCGTGCAGGTCGAACAGGCCCCAGGCGTTGGGTCTCATGTGGCCGACGGGATGCGTCTCGCCCTCGCTGTTGTCCAGGACCCAAGCATGCTGCTGCAGGGCCTTGGTCCCGTCTCCGAAGCCGAACGGCGTCGTGCTCTCGGCACGGCAGGCGTACTCCCACTCGGCCTCGGTGGGCAGGCG
>DASRZG010000264.1:0-4903 GCA_035686585.1 Phycisphaerae bacterium | reverse complement strand
GACGCGCTCCCCTTCAGGTCGCGGCTAAACGAGGGTGGGCGATCACGGCGTCGCGACGTTGGCAGGAGGCGATGCGGGGAAGACGCGAAGGGCCCTGCCGGCCTCGAACTGGGCGATCAGGGCCTGCAACTGTCGGACGGCGTTGGTCGCCCCGGCGCGGTGGGCGAGCAGGACGGCTTGCTGGGCGGCCTGGACCGCCCGGTCGAACCGGCCCGCCTCGGCGTACGCGGCCGCCAGGGTCTGAAGGCACGGCAGGTCGCGGTAGCCGGTCTCCTGGCAAAGCTTCTCGGCGATGCGGACGGCCTCGGCGCCATCGCGGACGGCGGCCTCGGGGCTGGTCGAGAGGATGTCGGCGATGTCCTTGCGGACCTTCGCGTCGTTTCGCCCCGACGCCAGGATGGCGCGGAGCAGCTCCAGCGCCTCGGCCGGCTGGCGGCTCATCCACAGGGCCCGGGCCAGGGCGTACTGGGCGTCGGGCCTGCCCGGATTGGCGGTCAGCGCGGCCCTCAGGTGCTCCACGGCCTCCGGGAACCTCCCCTGACGAGACCGGATCAGGCCCAGTTGGTAGTTGGCGGCGCCGTCGCCCGGGGTCAGTTGCAGCACCGTCCGGAAGCACGCGGCCGCGGGCTCCCACTGCTCCAACGACGAGCGGATCAGCCCGATCTCCATGTACGGGGCGGGGTGGCTTGGCGCGCGGCGCAGCACCGCCTGGAGCACCTGCGTCGCCTCCGTATTGCGCCCCGTCCGCCGCAGGGCCCCGCCGAGGTTGCAGGCGGCGTCGAGGTAGCCGGGCTCCAGTTGCACGGCGGTGCGGAAGTGTCGGACGGCCTCGTCCACCTCCCCCAGCCTGTCCAGCACGGCCCCGTAGTTGCTCTGGGCGATGGCGCTTTGGGGGTACAGGTCCACCGACCGCTTCAGGTGCCACTTGCCCCGCTCGAGATCCCCCCGATGGACCATCGCCACGCCCAGGTTCCTGTGCCCGCGCGGGTTGTCCGGGGCCTTGGCCACGATGTCCTGGTACAGCAGCACGTCGTCGGCGTAGAGGGCGTTGCGGCGCCAGGTGGCCCACCCCAGCGCGGCGGTCGCCGCCAGCACGGCCGCCGAACCCGCCGCCGCACCGGCCCACATCCGCCACCGCGGCGGCGCGACCGCCCGAGCCAGGGCCCACCGCCCCACCATCCACAGGCCGACCGCCGTCATGCAGATCAGCCCCGCCAGCGACAGATACATCCGGTGCTCGAACGCGCGGTCCTGGATCGGCATGATCGACGAGCTGGGGGCCAGGATCAGCAGCACCCACAGCCCCCCGAAGCCCAGCGCGGGCCGCCGCCACAGCGCCACCACCGTCGCCGCCACCAGCGCCGCGATCAGCAGCCCCGGCCAGAAGATCTCCCCGAAGCCGTGGGCCGCCGGCCACCAGTAGTCGATGTTCAGACCCGACGGCCAGAACGACAGCCTCAGGTACCGCGCCACCACGCCGAACTGCGTCGAGAGGTACTCCCAGCAAGCCGCCAGCTTGCCCCCCAGGCCCGCGCCCTTGAACCCGGCCGTCTCCCCGGGCGGGCGCAGCGCGATCCGCAGGACGATCAGGCCCCACGTGACGACCGCCAGGGGGGCGTGCAGCCACCAGCGACGGCGGAACAGGTCCCGGAACGAGCGGGCGACAAACACCCGGTCGTACGCCAGCACGATCAGCGGGACGGTGGCGATCACTTCCTTGCAGCCCGCCCCCGCCGCCGCCGACAGGCACGCCAGCACCGTCCAGACCACCCCCCGCCAGCCCCGCCGGCTGAAGGCGCGGACCGCGCAGTAGACCGCCAGCAGATAGAACAGGCCCATCATCGCCTCGGCCCGCTGGATGATGTAGGTGACGGCGCCGGTATGGAGGGGGTGGACGACCCAGACCACGGCGGTCGCCAGGGCGATGGTCGCGCCCGCGCGCCCGACGTATTGCCGCAGCCCGCGCCGCCGCAGCGTCCGGCGGAGCAGGCCGAAGAGCACCAGCGCCGCCAGCAGGTGCACCGCCAGGTTGACGGCGTGATATCCCCACTCGTCCAGCGGGCCGTCCCCCCGGCCGTATCGGTCGTGGGCGTAGCCGCCCAGGGCGTAGTTAAGCGCCAGCGAGAAGGTGACGACCGGGCGCGGGTTGGCCAGCGCCGGCCAGGTGCGCCGGGTCAGCGGCCTGCCGTCGGGGCCGGAGGCGACCTCGCCGTTGGGCTTGCGGACGTACTCCTGGATCGTGCCCAACTGCGACACGCGCGGGCTGTTGACGATCTGGATGTGGTCGTCGATGACGAACTGGCCGGCGAAGCTGTTGGCGTAGGCGGCCCAGCCCGCGGCGGCGATGGCGGCCGCGCCCAGCCACACGGCCCATCGCGGCGCGCCCGCCTTGCGGCGGGTGGCCCATCGAGGAATCCAGCCCGACCTGTACCGCGGGGTGTTGGCTCTCACAGGGACGTTATACCGCACCCGGCCCGCCCGCTCCAAAGGAGTTGCCCGCCTCGATCAGCAGGCGGGGCGGCGGAAAGCACGGATCGACCGGCCCCGCCGCCAGGCCGCGACTGTCCTGCCGGGCCGGTCAGGCGGTTTCCTTGCGTTCGACGATCGCCGATTCGAGGGACGGCTTGCGGTCGTCCTCGACCATGTCGGCGGTGATCAGGTACTGGGCGCCTTCGGTCTTGCTCTCGGGCAGCTCGTACATCAGGTCGAGCATGAACCGCTCCGCCACACTGCGGAGGGCGCGGGCGCCGGTGTCGAGCTTCATCGCCTTGTGGGCGATGGCCCGCAGCGCCTCGGGGGTGAAGTCCAGCGTCACGCCCTCCAGGTCGAACAGGCGGCGGTACTGGCGGACGAGGGCGTTCCGCGGCTCGGTGAGGATCCGGACCATCGCCTCCTCGTCCAGCGGGCCCAGGGTGGTGATGCACGGCAGACGCCCGACGAACTCGGGGATCATGCCGAATTCCACCAGGTCGTCCGGGGTGACCATCTCCAGGATGTGGCTGTGGTCGGCGGCCGATTCCTCGGCGTGCTCCTCGGAGGCGAAGCCGATGAGCTTGCGGCCCAGGCGCTTCTTGATGATGTCCTCCAGGCTGCTGTAGGTCCCGCCGCAGATGAACAGGATGTGGCGGGTGTCGATCTGGATGTACTGCTGCTCGGGATGCTTCCTGCCGCCCTGCGGCGGGACGTTGGCGACGGTCCCTTCCAGCATCTTCAGCAGTGCCTGCTGGACGCCCTCGCCGGAGACGTCGCGGGTGATCGAGACGTTCTGCGTCGACCGGCCGATCTTGTCGATCTCGTCGATGTAGATGATCCCGCACTGGGCGGCCTCGATGTCGAAGTCCGCCGCCTGGATCAGCCTCAGCAGGATGTTCTCCACGTCCTCGCCCACGTAGCCCGCCTCGGTGAGCGTGGTCGCGTCGCCGATGGCGAACGGCACGTCCAGCACCCGCGCCAGCGTCCGCGCCAGCAACGTCTTGCCGCAGCCGGTCGGGCCGATCAGCAGGACGTTGGACTTGTCCAGCTCGATTTCCTCGTCGTTCTCTTCCACCTCGGCGTGGGCCAGCCTCTTGTAGTGGTTGTGCACCGCCACCGACAGCACCCGCTTGGCGTGCTCCTGCCCCACCACGTAGCGGTCGAGGTATTCCTTGATCTTCCGGGGAGCGGGGATCTTGTCCAGCCCGTGCTGCGGCTGGGCCAGCTTGCGCCGCTCCTGCCGGATGATCGTGCTGCACAGGTCCACACAGTTGGCGCAGATGTACACGCCGTCGGGGCCCTCGACGACGGGCCCCGCCTCCCGGCCGCTGCGGCCACAGAAACTGCACACCTTCGACCGGTTGCGCGGGGGACGCCGGCGATCATTTCCCGAAGAGCCGTCACTCATCTTGTCTTCCTAAGTCCTTGATGCGGACCGTGTAAGGGGGACAACATCGCATACATCGACCGCCCGGGCCGGCGACATTATCCATTAACCGTCTTCCCGCCCGTCCTGTTCGGGTTCCTCCGCGGCCGGCGGCGGCGCCAGGCCCAGGGCGGCGCGGCGGGCGCGGCGGTATTCCTCCTCCGTCAGCAGTCCGTCCTGGTGAAGCCGCTCGATCTGATCGATCGCCAGGCCGGACTGGCCTCGCACCTCCGCATTCAGGGCCCGCCGGCGGAACACCAGCACCACCACGCCCAGCAGGATCACAGCCCCCATCGCCATGGCAAGCAAGACCAGCAACTCGGCAGGGAACTCACCCGCCCGCTCGGAGGCGGCCGCCAAGGCGCCGCCGGGGGCCGTGATCGGTTCGTCCAACATGGACTCCATTCTAGTCGCGACCGCCCGGCGGTTCAATCGCCCCGCCGGCGATGGTCCGGACGACCAGCTCGGCCGCCCTGTCGGCGGCGGTGGCGCCGGGGCCCGCCTTGAGCGGCTCGACCAACTCCAGCAGGTCCCGGCGGGTCCGGGCCATGCGGTCCGGATCCGCCAGCACCCCCTCGGCCGCCTCGGCCAGGAGGTTGGCGTCGCCGAACCACGGCATCAGCTCGGGCACCAGTTCCTTGCCGGCCAGGATGTTGACCAGCGACAGGTACCGCGTGCGGAGCAGCCACCGCCCCAGCAGGTGATAGGCGGCCCGCGGGGCGCGGTAGAAGACCACCATCGGCACGCCGAAGTGCGCCACCTCCAGCGTGACCGTGCCGCTGGCGACGATCGCAAAGTGCGACTGCCGGAGCACCTCCGCCGTGCGCGATACCTCCACGGGCAGATCGTCCCGCCCGGCCGCCCGGCGGATGCGGTCGGCGGCCTGGGCGCCGAAGGCGGTGAAGGCGAACTCCGCCCGCGGGTGCCCGCGGCGGAGGCGGTCGTAGACCGCCGCCAGGGCCGGGGCGTGATGGGCGATCTCCGCCGCCCTGCTCCCGGGCAGCA
>DASRZG010000263.1:0-4213 GCA_035686585.1 Phycisphaerae bacterium | reverse complement strand
GACCGGCGGTTCGGGCTCCGCGCCTTGCGTGGTGGGCGCCTCCGGTGAGGGGGCGGCCCCGCGGACCCCTTCGGTCGGCGCCTGGCCGGCGGGCGGCGTCAGGGGAACCTCCTGCTGCCGCCACGGCCAGCGCTCCTTCAGCCACGTGCATCCGCACAGCGTCCCCGCCAGCAGCACCGCGAAAATCGCGTTTCTCATTCGCATGATCGTTCCTGCCAAGGACAGCGGGTCCAGGGGTATATTCTATGCCGACCGGGGGGCGTCTCTCAATCTCTTCAAAAGGACGGTCACCAGCGTCGGCGCCTCCAGGTATGCCCGCGGCGGGCGCCAATGGACGGTCTGGTCGTCCGGCAGGCGGACGCTGCCGGCGGCGCCGTCGAAGACCCCCTTCGCCGCCGAGAAGTCCTCGACCTGGAAGACGATGTCCGGGTCGATGCGGATGACGCTGCGGATCCCCGCCGCCGCGGCCCGCACGCGGATCTCCGTCAGGTCCAGCAGCGTCTGCACCTCCGGCGGGATGCGGCCGTAGGCGTCGGCGAGGTCCGCTCCCAACTGCTCCACCTCCGGCGCGCCGGTGCACGCGGCGATCCGCCGGTACACCTCCATTCGCTGGCGGTCGGACGGGATGTAGGTCCGCGGCAGGTAGGAATCCAGCCCGAGCTCGAGGTGGACGTCGACGCGCGGCAGGGGCGGCTCGCCCCGAAGCGCCCGCACCGTCTGCTCGAGGATCCGGCAGTACAGCTCGTAGCCCACCACCGCGATGTGCCCGCTCTGCTCGCGGCCGAGGATGTTCCCCGCCCCGCGGATCTCCAGGTCGCGCATGGCGATCTGGAACCCGGCCCCCAGGTCGGAGAATTCCTCGATGGCCTTGAGGCGCTTGGCGGCCGCCGGGTTGACCGGACGGCCCTCCGGCAGCAGGAGGTAGCAGTACGCCTTCCGCTGCGACCGCCCGACCCGCCCGCGGAGCTGGTGCAGCTCGGCCAGCCCGAACCGGTCGGCGTCGTGGATCACCATCGTGTTGGCCGTCGGGATGTCCAGACCGGACTCGATGATCGTCGTGCAGACCAGCACGTCGATCTCCTGTCGGACGAACCGGAGCATGGTCTTCTCGAGCTCGCCCCCGGGCATCTGCCCGTGGGCGACGGCGATGCGGCCCTCCGGCACCTGGGCCCGCAGGTGCTCGGCGAGGGGCTCGATGTCGAAGACGCGGTTGTGCACGAAGAACACCTGACCGCCGCGGTTCAGCTCGCGGAGCAGCACCGCCCGGATCAGCGAGTCGTCGTAGTGGCAGACCTCGGTGTGGATGGAGCGGCGGTCCAGCGGCGGGGTGGCCAGCGAGCTGATGTCGCGCAGGCCCAGCAGGGCCATGTGGAGCGTCCGCGGGATGGGCGTGGCCGTCATGGTCAACACGTCCACCGTCGCCCGCATCCGCTTGAGCCGCTCCTTGTGCTCGACCCCGAACCGCTGCTCCTCGTCGATCACCACCAGCCCCAGGTCGGCGAACCGCACGTCGTCGCTCAGCAGGCGGTGCGTCCCGATCAGGACGTCGATCTGGCCCAGCGCCAGCCGCTTCACGATGTCCCCCTGCTCGGCCGGCCTGCGGAAGCGGCTGAGCACGTCCACCTCGAACGGGTAGTCCGCCATCCGCTCGCGGAACGTCCGGTAGTGCTGCCCGGCGAGCACCGTGGTCGGCACGAGCACGGCGGTCTGCTTTCCGGCCTCGGCGACCTTGAAGGCCGCCCGCATCGCCAGCTCGGTCTTGCCGTACCCCACGTCGCCGCACAGCAGGCGGTCCATCGGCCGCCCCGCCGCCATGTCGTCGGTGACGTGCTGCATCGACGCGATCTGGTCCTCCGTCTCGGTGTAGACGAACTCGTCGCAGAACCCCCGCCACCAGTCCGTCTCGCGCGGGTAGCTGATCCCCGGGCTCGACTGCCGCAGCGCCTGGATCCGCAGCATGTCGGCCGCCATGTCCTGGACGGCCTCGGAGACCTTCTCCTTCTGCCTGGACCATCGCGCCCCGCCGAGCTTGCTCAGGTTCGGCCGCCGGCCGCGCACGCCGACGTACTTCTGCACGAGCTGGATCTGGCTGGCCGGGACGTGCAGCAGGGCGTTGTCGGCGAAGCGGAGCGTGAGGTACTCCTCGCCCCTGCCCTCGCGCTGGAGCTTCTGCAGCCCCTGGAACCGGGCGATCCCGTGGGCGAGGTGCACGACGCAGTCGCCCTGCTGCAAGTCGAGCATCGACTCGATCGGCCGCCCGGCCCGCACGCGGCGAATCCGCCGCACCTTCGCGTAGCGGTGGAAGATCTCGTGGTGGCCCACCGCCGCCCACCGCTGGTCGGGCCAGTAGAACCCGCGGTGCAGGTGCCCGATGGCCTCGGTCACGCGCCCCGAAAGGGCCGGGCAGCTCGTCTCGAGCACCTCCCGGAACCGCTTCTGCTCGGCCGGGTTCTCGCAGTACACCCACACGTCGGCCGCGCGGGAGATCTGCTCCAGCTCCGCCAGCGCCTCGTGGGTGTTCACCGACAGCCGCTCCAGCGAGCGGATCCCCAGGTTCGTCGTGTCGCCCCGGCGGTCCGGGGCGAAGGTGTACATCTCCACCTGCGCAAAGCGGCTCATCCCCAGGAAGACCTCGTCGGGCTCCCGCAGGGCCGCGGCCTGCGACGAGGCGGCCATCTCGCGCGTCCGCTGGTACAGCTCCCGGCCGAGCTCCATCACCTCGGCGGGCTCGACCATGCAGAGGATCGCATCGTCGGGCAGGTAGTCCAGGAAGGTCGTGGTCTTCGCCGGATCGGTCTCTTGCCCGGCCAGCACGCCCGCCAGGTCGTAGCCCGCCAGCTCGTCGGTGCTCCGCTGGGTGTCCAGGTCGAACCGGCGGATCGACTCGATCGTGTCGCCGAAGAACTCCACGCGGACCGCCTGGTTCACGCCCGGCGGAAAGACGTCCACGATGCCCCCGCGGCGGGCGAACTCGCCCTGCTGGTCCACCTGCTCCACCCGCTCGTAGCCGGAATCGACCAGCCACGCCGCCAGCGCGCCCGGGTCGAGCTCGACGCCCTTTCCCAGCGAGATCCGCCCCGCCGCCAGGGTCTCGGGCGACGGCACCGGCTGGAGCAGCGACATGATCGGCGCGACGATCACCCCGACCGGCTCGTCGCGGCGGTCGGGCGGCTCGGCCAGCAGGCAGCAGACCCGCACCCGCTCGCCGGCCACCTCGTCGTTGATGTGCTCGGTCCCGAGGTCCACCTCCCACGCCGGAAAGAGCTGTGCCGCCGCGCCCGTCAGCACCTCGACGTCGTCGGCGGCCTCGTCGGCGTCGTCCAGGTGGGCCACCGCCAGCAGCACCGTCCGCCCGGTCAGCCGCCCCAGGGCGGCCGCGACCATCGGCCCCGACGAGCCCCATACCCCGCCGACCTTGACGGTCTTTCCGGGCGCGATCCGCCGGGCGGCCTCGCGGAGCAGCTCGTTGTCTAGCGCCTTCTCGAGCATCGCATCCCGCCGCGCGCGCAACAGTACGCCCGGGCGATTCCGCAAAACCGCCCGTGCGACGCCGCCCGCACACCTTTGCCTTTATCTACGCCGGACCGTGACAGCAGCGCCCCGGCCCGCCGCCCCTCCCAATCCGCACAAGATTATTCCCAAAGGACCCTCCTCATTCAACAACCGCCCCAACTTTGACGTGCGTGCATAGAGACCGTTGCGAACCCCCGACAGACCGCCCAAGGCCCCGCCGCTCCGTCGGTGGGGTCTTCGGATCCCGTCTAGAATAGTCCTTGTATTGATAGAAGTCAATCTAACAGAGCACTTCTTCGGTTCATTCGTCCCTGCGGGACTTGTTCCTACGGGTCATCCCATCCCACCACCACTGAAGTGGTGGGCTATTATCACAAGTCCCTACGGGACAAAGAGCGATCCTGCTCAAACTGACCGATTCTCAGGCCCCAAAGGGGCCGAGAGAGCTTGGCCGGGGGCGTAAGCCCCCGGAAATCTGTATGTTAAAATTCAAGCCCCAAGGGGGCGACAGCTCGTGCTACGTAGCAAGCTACTTCGCAGAGTAGCAAAAGAGCCCGGCTCTGCGGCCTGAGGACTTGCGCTTCTGCCGCCCCTTCGGGGCTAGTGTCGTAACGCGATACCCACCGGGAGCTTACGCCCTCACCTTTACCCACATCTTGGTGGGGCTCGCATGAGTTGGAGCCCCTCGACCATTCGTTCG
>DASRZG010000262.1:0-18246 GCA_035686585.1 Phycisphaerae bacterium | reverse complement strand
GCTACAAGTATCAGTTCGCCGGGGACTTCAGGATCATGCACCCGGGGCGGATCCTCGTGGGGCGGGCGGTCACGGCCGTGTTCGTCCCCCGCCGGCCCGACCTGCACGGGTGCCTGATGGACCACGGGCACGCCCGCGAGGGCCGGATCGGCGAGATGAACTCCTGGGTCATCGAGACGCTGGTCGCCGACGACGTGCTGGTGGTGGACCTGTTCGACAAGGTGTATGAGGGCACGTTCTCCGGCGGCAACCTGGGCACGGCCATCGCCCGGCGGACGAAGCGCGGGCAGGTCATCTTCGGCGGCATCCGCGACGTGCAGCAGGTGATGGGCATCGAGAACCTCCAGACGTACTACCGCGGGAACGACCCGACGCCCATCCGCGACGTGACGATGGTCGGGATGAACGTCCCCTGCCGCATCCAGGGCGCCACCTGCATGCCCGGCGACGTCGTCCTGGGCACGCCGGCGGGCGTGCTGTTCATCCCGCCGCCGCTGGCCGAGCCGTGCGCCGCCCATTCCGAGAAGGTCCGCCTGCGGGAGATCTTCGGGCTGTCGCGGCTGCGGGAGGGCAAGTACACCTCCGCCCAGATGGACACGAAGTGGACGCCGCCGATCGAGGCGGACTTCCACCAGTGGCGGCAGACGAACACCCCCGAGGACCTGCGGCACCTGAACTGGGACGAGCAGACGCCCACCGAGAAGGCCGGTGGCACAGGTTTCTAACCTGTGCGATGGACACAGGTTGAAAACCTGTGCCACCTGGGAGTGTGAGCAAATGAGAGTCCTGGTGACGGGAGGAACGGGCAGCGTCGGCAAGGCCGTGGTCGAGCGGCTGGTCGGGGCCGGCTGGGAGGTGCTGGTGGTCGGCCGGCGGGCGGATCAGCAGGTCCCCGGGGCCGACTACGCCGCCTGCGACATCAACGACTTCCCCTCGCTGCGCGACTGCTGCCGGGGGCGCGAGGCGATCGTTCACCTGGCGGCCATCCCCCAGCCGGGCAACGACCCGGGCCCGGAGGTGTTTCGCGTCAACGCCCTGGGCACGTACAACGTCTTCGAGGCCGCGGCCAAGGAAGGCATCGGCCGGGTGGTCCAGGCCAGCTCCATCAACGCCTTCGGCTGCGCCTGGAGCATCGAGGACGTGCGGGTGGAGTACTTCCCCATCGACGAGGAGCACCCGACGTACACGACCGATCCGTACTCGTTCTCCAAGGAGATCGTGGAGGACATCGGCCGGTACTACTGGCGGCGCGACGGCATCACCAGCCTCGCCCTCCGCCTGCCGTGGGTCTATCCGCGGGGTACGCTCCAGGGCGAGCGGCACGTGGAGGGGACCCGCCGCGCCCGGGCGGTGCTGGAGGAGCTGCTGGCGATGCCCGAGCCCCAGCGGCAGCAGCGCCTCGCCGACGTCCGGCGGCGGGAGCTGGAATACCGGCGCGGCCGCCCCACGGAGTACGAGGCCCGTCAACAGGGCCGGCGCGGCGGCCACCACGGAGACGACGTCCTGGGCCGGATGTACGGGTCCAGCCGGTTCAACTTCTGGGCCTTCGTGGACGAGCGCGACTCCGCCCAGGCCGTCGAAAAGGGCCTCACCGCCGAGTACGAGGGAAGCCACGTGCTGTTCGTGAACGACTCGCACAACTCGCTGTTGGCCGATACCGAGACGCTGCTGCGCCTGTTCTATCCGGAGGTGGCGCGGCGCGCCCGGCCGATCCGCGGCTGCGAATCGCTGGTCAGCATCGACCGGGCGCGGGAGCTGATCGGCTTCGAGCCGGAGTTCTCCGTCGCTGACGTTTCGAGGAGATGGGCATGATTCAGATTGCCGAGGTGTTTGGGCCGGAGCCTTCGCCGCTGTGGCGGCTGGTGCGGCAGTGCGGCGTGGGGCACGTGGTGGCCGGGATCGACCTGCGACCCCGCCCGGACGCGGGCGCCGAGGCGCAGCCGTGGAGCTACATGCCGTTGCTGCGGGCCAAGACCTCCTACGAGGACGGCGGCTTCCAGCTGGCGGTGATCGAGAACCGCCCGCCGCTGAACCGGGCGAAGCTCGGGCTGGACGGGCGGGACGAGGAGATCGACGTCGCCTGCGAGCTGATCCGCAACATGGGCCGGCTGGGGATCCCCGTCTGGTGCTACGAGTGGATGCCGCTGGGGGTGCTGCGTACCTCCCGCACCATCCCCGCGCGCGGCGGCGCGATGGCGACCGGGTACGACCACGGGCACATGCGCGCCGCCCCGCTTTCGGAATACGGCGAGGTGCCGGCCGAGCGGCTTTGGGAGAACCTGCAGTACTTCCTGGAGCGTGTCGTTCCCGTGGCGGAGGAGGCGGGCGTCCAGCTCGCCATGCATCCCGACGACCCGCCGCTGTCGCCGATCCGCGGGGTGGCGCGGATCATGTCGCGCGTGGAGGATTTCCAGCGGCTGGTCGATCTGGTGCCCAGCCCGGTCAACGGCATCGCCCTGTGCCAGGGCAACTTCACGCTCATGACCGACGACCTGCCGGCGGTCATCCGCCGGTTCGGCGAGCAGGGCAAGATCTTCTTCGTGCACTTCCGGGACGTCCGCGGCACGCCGGAGAAGTTCGTCGAGACCTTCCACGACGAGGGGCAGACGGACATGGCCGCGTGCATGCGGGCGTACCGCGACATCCGCTTCGAGGGCGTCTGCCGCCCGGATCACGTGCCGACCATGGAAGGCGACACCAACGACCGCCCCATGTACTCCTCCATCGGCAGGCTGTTCGCGATCGGCTATCTGAAGGGCCTGCGCGAAGTCGTCTACGGCCGGAAATCGACCGAGGGGTGAGCAAGACCAATGGGCTTCATCCCCGCGGCCTTCGCCGCCGGAGCATGGGCAGCGCGATCGCGACAACCGCCAGCGCCGACGGTTCGGGAGCGGGGTATTCCACGATCAGCCCGATCCCATCGAGCGATTTCGTCGCGTCATACCACAGGCCGGTGGAGCCGGAGATCGTCAGGTGGTCACCCTCCAGGAGCCCGCGGAGGAAGTCGGCGTCCCCCATGCCTGCCTGGTCGGCGTCGATGACGATCTGCCCATCCCCCGGGGCCTGGGCGACGATCTCCAGGAAGTAGCGATTGACGGCGGAGTCGTACGTTATCGTCGCGGCGTCATAGCCGGCCGCGGCCTGCGAGGACGTGTTGATGCGCCGGGCGACGTCCGCCATCGTGAACCCCATGCCCTCCTCGAACGTCACCGGGCCGACTGCGGGCTCGTCCGCAAACCGGACCTCGAAGCGGCCGCCGTCGCCGGTGATCCATCCTGCCAGGTTGGCATTGAACGTCCCGGCGGTGTGAGTCGCCCGCAGCCACGTCGGATTGGACGGGCCCGATCCGGCCCAGTTGGAGTACTCCCATGCCTCGCCGGTAGACCATCGCCAGCCCCCGTCAGGCTCGATGCCGTCGGAGGTCTGGTAGCCGCCGATCCAATACGTCTGCCCGGGGGTGAGCAGGCTGGTCACGAAATCGTTCTCCTCCGCGGAGGTAATCGTCACAAGGTGGCCGCCGGCCTTCCATGCCTGGTAGTGCGCGCGGTCCCGCCCGGAGATGCCCTCGGAGGAGATGACCTCGTAGTAGTTTCCCGTCCCGGCGAAGTAGACGGGCTGGGACAGCCCTGTCGCCGGGCACAGGACGACGGCGACGGGGAGCCAGAGGACCCATACGCGTCCGTGCAGGCCATTCACCACGTGTGGCATGTGCTCCTCCTTGCCTTGTCACCGCGGGGCTTTCGGACTGGCTGCTCCGGATCGGAATACCCCGTCCGCAATGGGCGGATTCTACCGTCGGGCCGTGGCGCCGTAAACATGCTTGTGGCGGCATGGGGAGTTCGCGTATCGGCACTGGGGGTCTGCCCGCCGCCATAAGCCGTGAGGGCCCCGATGGAAGGGGCGTCGCGGGCGATCATAATGCAGCGGGCGGGCGCCGCCTTCGGAACATGCATACAAGGAGATGCCGATGAGCTCCGAGCAGACCAGTGCGACCAAGAACCTGTTCGTGGGAGTCAACGAGCCGGAGGATTTGGACAACCTCTCGGACCTGGAGAAGAAGCACCATCCGGTGATCGAGGCCCCGGACGACGTGGACAGCGGGGAGTGCTTCGAGGTGACGGTGGAGGTGGGCAAGCTGCTGGAACACCCCAACGAGCACGCCCATTTCATCCAGTTCATGGACCTGTACGCCGACCATACCTTCCTGGCCCGGGTGGACTTCACGTCGGTGAAGTCCAGCCCGAAGGTGACGTTCTGGGTCACGCTGGAAGAGCCGGCGGAGGAGCTGCGGGTCTACGACCACTGCAACCTCCACGGCACGTGGGTGGGGCGGAAGCCCATCAAGGTCAAGTAGGGCTCACCGGGTGCCCCGGACAAGCCGTCGGCACCTGTTTGGCGTGGTCGCCCAGGCGGGCCGGAGTGGCAAGATGATTCTTCCAGTCCTCCAGCCGCGCAGCGGCGATTGATAGTAGCCTCGGGCGCCAGCCCGTGGTGCGAGGCCACAATACCGGGTCGGAGTCCCGCAGGGACGATTGAGCCATCGGGTTGGATACCCAATCGTCCCTGCGGGACTCCGACTGGAATGGGTTCGCCCATTCCACGGGCTCGCGCCCGAGGCTATTGCCAAAGGCCACTGCGTGGCTAAACACGTACCCGGCTTCAGCCGGTGGTTGGGATACCCAATAGAGCCCTGAGCCCGCTAAAGCGGGCTTGTGGATCCGGCAGGCACCTGCACCACCAGTTGAAGCTGGCGGCAAACGAGACAACATCGCCGCTACGGCCGCTGCGGCACGGGCGCGGCCTCCCACTGCCGCCGCGCCTCCTCGACGGTGGGCAGCTCGGGCCGCTGCAGCCGCACCGCCAGGGCGGCCATCTCCCGCGACTTGCCGCACCCCGCCGCCGCCAGCACGTGCCCGTCCCGGAGGTAGTAGGCGAGGAAATCGTGCCGGGCGGGGTCGCCGTCAAGGACCACTTCGTCCCAGCCGGCGGCGTGCCCGACGTACTGGAGGACGACCGAGTGCTGGATGGTCCAGAAGAACGGCACGCCCTGGTAGGGCGCGTCCTCCTCCAGCATGTTGCGCGCCGCCGTCCGGCCAAGCTGCTGCGCCAGGCGCCAGTGCTCGATCCGCATCGGCTCGCCGGTCCGCCAGTCCGGCAGCCGCGCGACGTCCCCGGCGGCGAAGACGTCCTCGGCCGCTCGCAGATGGGCGTCGACGCGGACGCTGCCGTCCCGGTTGGTGTCGATGCCCTTCAGGAAGTCCGTCGCCGGCCTCACGCCCACGCCCACGATGACCAGGTCCGCCTCCAGGCGCTCCCCGTCGCGCAGGACCACGCCGTCCACCGCGCCGTTGGCGCCGTCGAACCACGCCACGCCGCTTTCGAGGCGGAATTCCGTTCCCTTGTCCTCGTGCACCTTCCGGTACATCCAGCCGATCTCGCGGCCGAAGACCCTCTCGAACGGCACGGGCTCCGGGGCGACCACCGTCACCGCCAGGCCTCGCTGCCTCAGGGCCGAGGCGACCTCCATGCCGATGAAGCTGGCCCCGACGACCACCGCCTTGGACGCCCCGGCCGCCGTCCGGCGGATCCGCTCGCCATCGGCCAGGCTCCGCAGCGTGAAGACGCCTTCCAGGTCCTCCCCGTCCACCCCCAGCCGCCGCGGAATCCCGCCGGTGGCGATCAGCAGCTTGTCGTAGCGCATCGAGGTCCCGTCGGTGCACGCGATTGTCCTGGACCGCGTGTCCGCCTCGCGGACCTCCATCCCCGTCCGGATCTCGATGTCGCATTCGTCGTAGAACTCCCCGGGGCGGATCACCGGTCGGGACCGCTTCGGGTCGGTGAGGTAGCCTTTGCTCAACTCCGTCCGGTCGTAGGAGACATCCTGCTCGCCCGTCAGGACGAGGATCCGCCCGCGGAAGCCTTCGTGGCGGAGCATCTCGGCCGCCGCCAGGCCGGCGGCGCCGGCGCCGAGGATGACGAACGTCCTGCCGTCGGCGGCGGGGTCGAACGTCGCCATGGTGGGCGGCCGGGACACCTCCAACGGCTCCTGGGGAATCACCACGATGACGTCCTCGCCCTCGACGCGGACGCAGTAGTGCGGCAGGCGGTCGAGCGACGGCGGCTCGATGAGGTCGCCGTCCCGGGCGTCGAAGACGGACTGGTGCCACGGGCACCACAGATGCCCTTCCCGAAACAGCCCCTCCGCCATGGGCGCGCCGTGGTGGGGGCACTCGGGCACGTAGGCCTTGAACTGCCCGTCCACCCGCACCAGGAGGATCTTCCGATCGTGGACCTGCACTTCCTTCATCTGGCCATCAGCCAACTCGTGCGTCTTGGCGACCACTTGCTCGATGTTCACGGTCATCTCCTCAGGAAGGGCTTCTGACGCCGCCCGGCCGCGTGGGATCACTCCTCCCAGCCGGGGTCCTCGCTGTCGGGCACGTTCGCCTTGGCCCCTTCGCCCGCCTCGCCGCCTTCCAGCTCCAGTTTCAGGGAAAGGAATCGCAACAGGTCCTTCAGCGAAAGCACCCCCTCCAGCCGCCCGTCCGAAACGACCATCAGCCGGCTGACGTGGTGCTGGTTCATCTGGGACAGGGCCGCGACCGCGTCGATGTCCGGGGCGATGGTGTTCTCCGGGGAGCATCCCACCGCCAGCTCCCCGACCGCCCGACGCGTCCACTGCGCGCGCGGGACTTGCTTGATCTGCCGGGTGGTGACGCAGCCGGCCAGGCGCCCGTCTTCCACGACGGGGAACATCTTGTAGTGGTAGTGGTAGACGAAGTTGCTGACCAGCTCGTCCACGGAGATGGACGGCGGGACGGTGACGGGCTGGGGGTTCATGAACCGCCGGACCGGCTCGCCCTGCAGCGCCTGGCGCACGAGCACCTGCTGGTAGCCCATCTTGGCGGCCCCGCGGATGAACATGCCGATGAGGATCCACCACAGTCCCCCGATCGGGTTCAGCAGCAGCAGGTTCACGATTCCCAGGCCGATGAGGACGGCGCCGAAGACCGCGCCGACCCGCGAGGCCGTTCTCGTGGCGCCGCGCAGGTCCCCCTTCCACCGCCACAGGATCGCCCGCAGCACCCGCCCGCCGTCCAGCGGAAACCCGGGGATCAGGTTGAACACCACCAGCACGCCGTTGATGTAGCCGATCCACCGCAGCACCCCGGTCACCGCCATCGGCCCGCCGGCGGCCCCGCTGATCAGGCTGGCGCCCAGGAAGACCCCGCACAGAACGACGCTGGCGGCCGGGCCCGCCGCCGCCATCAGCAGCTCCGCCTTCGGGCTGGGCGGCTCGTCGCCCATCTCCGCGATGCCGCCGAACAGAAACAGGGTGATCCCCTTCATCGGCAGCCCGTAGCGCCTCGCCACCAGCGAATGGCACAGTTCGTGGACCACGATCGAGGCGAACAACCCCAGCGCCGCCGCCAGGCCCATCACCAGGTAGCTGCCCCAGTACAGGCCCTCGTACAGTCTGGGAAACACGCCGCCCGCCAACGACCACACCACCAGAGCCACGATGATGATCCAGCTCCAGTCGATCCGAACGGCGAACCCGAACACCCGGAACAGCGTGATCGTCTTGCCAAACATCGCGTCCAACCTTTCCTGTCGGCTCAGTGGCCAGGGCTGGTGGGAGACCCAACCGCGGGACCTCCGGGCCGCCGGGCACGCAAAGGACATCGCCCTGCCCTGTCGCACCGCCCTATCGGCCATTCTATGCACCGTCCCTCCCGCTTGGGCGTCCCCGAGCCGAGTCTCCCAATCGATTCGCCGGGCCAACAGCCGCGGTATGGCGAAGGCCCGGGCCGGCCGGGACCCGCTTCCCCAAGGATCCACGGGGAAGACGACCCCAAAGGCTCGCCGATGGGTTAGAATAGGGGCACGGTTTGGTATGCGATGCCCGGGCCGGTTTGGCCGGGCGGCAGGTCCGTCCCGGCTCGCCGCCGCCAGGGTGCGGGCAGGCGGGAGCCGGCGGACAGGGAGGTGAGCGTCGTGCGAGGGTGTGGCGGAGGAAACCATCCGTGGGCGGCCCTGGAGCCGCTGGAGCGGCGCCTGCTGCTCAGCGGGGACGTCCTGATCACCGAGTTGATGGCGATCAACGACTCCTGCCTCCCCGATCAGGACGGGGCCTTCTCCGACTGGATCGAGCTGCACAATTCCACCGCCGCGGACGTGAACCTCGCCGGCTGGTCCCTCACCGACGATCCGGACGAGCTGGACAAGTGGACCTTTCCCTCCGTGAACCTGCCGGCGGGCGGGTACCTGGTGGTGTTCGCCTCGGACAAGGACCGCACCGACCCCGCCGGCGAGCTGCACGCCAACTTCAAGCTCAAGGGCGAGGGCGAGTACCTGGGGGTGGTCCGGCCCGACCTGACTGTCGAGCACGAATACGCCCCGCGGTACCCCGCCCAGTGGACGGACATCTCCTACGGCCTGGGGCAGGGGAAGGAAGCAGCCGTCGAGGGCTTCTTCGCCACACCCACGCCCGGGGCGCCCAACGGCGTCCCCGACAACTCCGGCCCGGCCGTGGACAACGTGACCGACGACCCGCCCAGGCCCCTCGACAACCAGGACCTGGTGATCACCGCCGAGGTCGCGCAGCGCTTCGCGCCGGTCGGCCAGGTGCTGCTGCACTACGTCGTCATGTTCGGCGCCGAATCGGCCGTGCCGATGGCGGACAACGGCCTCGGCGCCGACCAGGCCGCCGGGGACGGCGTCTACACGGCCGTGATCCCCGCCGCCGCCTCCGGGCCGGGGCAGATGGTCCGCTGGTACGTCACGGCCGACGACGTCAACGGCAGGGACTCCCGCCAGCCGCTGCACGTGGACCCGCTGAAGGCGCCGGACTACTTCGGGACGGTCGTGTTCGACCCGGCCGCCGACCCCGCCAAGATCAAAACGCCCGTGCTGGAGTGGTTCGTCCAGGACATGACCTGGCGGGAGTTCATGCTCACCGAGGCCAACTACTACACCTGGAAGGACGACCCCGCCAACTGGGGGGACGCCTTCCTGTACTACAACGGGCGGTTCTACTCGGGCGTGCGGGTGCGGGTCCGCGGGGCGTACACGCTGTACGCCGGCAGCAACTACCAGCTCCGCAAGCTCAAGTTCGAGATGCCCGATGGGCAGTGGTTCCAGTACGACCCAGACCAAAGCCCCGTCGAGGAATTCAACATCCAGATGTTCTTCACGGACCAGACGGACCGGATGCGGGAGCCGCTGGCCGCCGACGTCTTCGCGCTGGCGGGGGTGCCCACGTTCCAGTGCTTCCACATCCACCTGCGGAACAACGGGGCCTTCTACGGCCCGGCCGCCTTCGTCGAGCAGGTGGATCAGACGTTCCTGGAGCGTGTGGGCCTGGATCCGGACGGCGCCCTGTACAAGCCCACCGGCCCCCAGCTCAGAGCGCCGGTCTCGCAGTCCGACCTCCGCCCCGACTGGATGAACCCCTACGGCGTCTACCGCAAGTGCACCCGCCGGGACGAGGACTGGTCCGACTTCGACGCCCTGCGGGACGGGCTGGTCCTGCCGCCCGCCGGCGACGAGCTTCGGCGGTTCCTGTTCGACAACATCGACCTGGCCGAGGTCGTCAACTACATGGCCGCCAGCGCCCTGATGCTGCACTGCGACCGCTGCGAGAAGAACTACTACATGTACCGCGACACGGAAGGCGACGGGGAATGGTCCATCCTGCCGTGGGACATGGAGCTGGCGCTGGAGAGGGGGAAGATCGACAATCCCCGGTACAACAGCATCGACTTCGGCGACTACAACAACCACTCGTGGCTGGACTGGGACTACGGGCCCACCAGCCCCCACACCGGGCTGTACATCGACTCCTACAACCGCCTGTACGACGCCATCCTCCGGATGCCCGAGACGCGGCAGATGTACCTCCGCCGCCTGCGCACGCTGATGGACACGATCCTCGAGCCGTCGGGCGGGACCACCGATGCGATGGTCGCCTGGTACAAGAGCCTGGCCGGCGGGAACGGCTCGACCGTCCTGTACGGCCTGAATCAGCGCCGCACGCAACTGTTCGGCAACGCCGAGATCCCCGCCGCCCAGGCCGGCTCGCCGGCGATCCTTTTCGGGACCATCGAGTACGCCCCGGCCTCCGGCGACCCCGACGAGCAGTACGTCCAGTTGCACAATCCCAACGCCTTCTCCGTGGACGTCTCGGGCTGGAGGCTGGCCGGGGCGGTGGACTTCACGTTCGCACCCGGCACGGTGATCGGCGCGGGCGCGTCGCTGTACGTCTCGCCCGACCTGCCGAGCTTCCGGGCGCGGACCGCGGGCCCGGGCGGCGACCAGGGGGTGTTCGTCGTGGGCGGGCACGATGACTACCTCGTGAGCGACGGGCAGCGGCTGTGGCTGCTGGACGCCGCCGGCGCCCAGATCGACACCGCCTTCGTCGGCGACGAGGCCGTCGTCATCAACGAGATCTTCGCCGGCGGCGACGGCGGCGTCGGCGACTGGATCGAGCTGCGCAACCTCACCGGCCAGCCCGTCGACGTGGGGGGGTGGACGCTCAGCGACCGGCTGGACGACCCGGCCCCATGGACGATCCCGGCCGGGACCACCATCGACCCCGGCGGCTACGTCGTCTTCAACCAGCGGGACGACTTCGGCGGCGCCTTCGGCCTGGACCGGTCCGGGGAGCGAGTGGTGCTGGGCGATGCCGGCGGCGCCGTGATCGACGCCCAGGAGTTCGGCAACGCCGATCCGGGCGTGACCTTCGGGCGGTACGTGGGCGGCGACGGGGCGGACTTCGTCGCCCTGTCGGCGGCGACGATGGGCGGCGCCAATGCCGCCCCCCTCGTCGGGCCGGTGGTGATCAACGAGATCATGTACCACCCCCTCGACGGCGAGGAGGAGTTTATCGAGCTGCACAACATCACGGGCGAGACGGTGGCCCTGTACGACCTCGCCGACCCGGGCCGGACCTGGGCGGTGGCGGGGGCGGTGGAGTTTTCGTTCCCCGCCGGCGCCGAGATCCCCGCGGGGGGATTCGCGGTGGTGGTGGGCGTGGACCTGTCCGACCCGGCCGACGAGGCCGCCTTCCGCGACCGATACGGCATCCCGGCCGAGGCGGCGATCTACGGGCCGTATACGGGGCGGCTTGACAACGCCGGCGAGGACGTGGAGCTGACCCGGCCCGCGGCCGGGGGCGGCGCGGACATCCTGGTGGACCGGGTCGCCTACGACGACACCTTCCCCTGGCCGGAGGCGGCCGACGGGACCGGCCCGTCGCTGGAGCGGATTCGCCCGGACCGGCACGGGGACGAGTCGGGCAACTGGGCGGGCGTGAACGCCGGCGGCTCGCCGGGCGCCGCCAACATGCTGCCCAACACCGGCCCGCAGGCCGACGCCGGGGCCGACCTGGATATCTACCTGCCCTCCCCCGCCCTGCTGGCCGGGGCCGCCGAAGACGACGGCCTGCCCGTCCCGCCGGGGACACTGACGGTGACCTGGGAGACGGTCGCCGGGCCGGGGCAGGTGACCTTCGACGACTCCCATGCCCCCGCCACGACCGCCTGGTTCGCCCTGCCCGGCACCTACGTGCTCCGGCTGACCGCCGCGGACGGGGAGCTGTCCGACAGCGACGAGGTGACGGTCGTCGTCGGACCGGCGCTGGAGGCAGCCGCGGACGCCGACGTGACATCGGGCCGGTCGCCCCTGACGGTGAGCTTCTCCGGCGCCGCCTCGCCCCCGCTGGGCGGCCGGAAGCTTGTCTTCCGGTGGGACTTCGGCGACGGGTCGGGCACGTGGGCGCAGAACCCCTCGCACACATACGAGACCTACGGCCAGTACCAGGCCGAGCTGACGGTGACCGACGGCGTTCGCCAGGGCACCGCGGCGGTGACGGTCGTTGTGGGGGCGTTCCTCGGCGACGCCAACGGGGACGGGCGGGTCGGCGTCGCCGACCTGGTCGCCCTGGCGGACAACTACGGCAAGGGCGACGCGGCCTGGGTGGACGGCGACTTCACCGGCGACGGGCTGGTGGGGATCGCCGACCTGGGGGCCCTGGCGGACAACTACGGCCACGACGCCACCGGCGGGCAGACGACGTCCGGGACGGGCGGCGGGACACCCGCCGGCGCTGACCAGCCTCCCGCCGATGCCGCGGCCGCGGCGCCGGCGGACGGGAGCGTCACCGCCGATCGGGACGCCGACGCGGCAGCCATGCCGGCCGTTCCGAGTTCCCTGGCCGCCTTCACCGTCAAGCCGGCTTCGGCAACCCCGGCGGCGGACCCGCTATCCCCCGCCACGCGGCCCCGGGGTCTGCCAACCAGCGATGCGCCCGCCCTGGACGCGGCGCTGGACGTCTTGTCCATCCCCGACCTGATCGCCCTGACGCCGGTGCTGACATAGAAACGCCGCGTCGGCCCCGGGCGGGGGCGGTTGGAAATGGGCGGGCGCCGGACCCTATCATCCCAGCAGCAGGCGTCCGGGTCTGGGTTTGAGGCGACGGGGCGAGCCCGCGGGGGTCGGAGCGGGGAAGAGGGGCATCATGCCGAAGGCTGTGGTCGAGGCCGAGCATCTCCAAAAGTCGTTCGGGCGCGTCCAGGCGGTGGAGGACTTCACGTTCGCGACGGAGCCGGGGGAGGTGTTCGGGCTGCTGGGGCCCAACGGCGCGGGCAAGACCACGGCGCTGCTGATGCTGTCGGGTCTGCTGGCCCCGGACAGCGGGGCGGTGCGGATCGGCGGGCAGGAGGACCCGACGCGCCCCGGCGTCCGCAAGAGCCTGGGCTTCGCCCCGCAGTCGCTGGCGATCTACGACGAACTGACGGCGGAGGAGAACCTTCGCTTCATGGGCCGGCTTCAGGGCCTGCGGGGGCGGGACCTGCGCCGGGGGGTCGAGCGCGGGCTGGACATCGCCAGCCTGTCCGCCCGGCGCCGCGACCGCGCCGGGGCGTTCTCCGGCGGGATGCGGCGCCGACTGAACCTGGCCTGCGCCCTGATTCACAGGCCCAAGGTGGTCCTGCTGGACGAGCCGACGGTCGGCGTCGACCCGCAAGACCTCGCTGGTGCGGATCGACGTGCTGAGGCCGGAGGACCCGGGCAGCCTGACCGGCATGGACGCCCTGATCGTCGGCGCCAGCTCGCCGTTCGGGATCAGCTTCCCGCCGGCGATGATCTGGGGCATCGTGGGGTGCGTGGCGAGCTTCTCGGCCTCGCTGGTGCGGGAGAAGGAGCACGGGACGTACCTGAGGCTGCGGTCGGCGCCCATCCGGTCGTGGACCATCCTGGCCGGAAAGGGCCTGGCGATGTTCGCCGCCGTGGTGTCGATCCTGCTGCTGCTGGTGGCGGTCGGCACGGTCTGCCTGCTGATCGGATACCGCGCGTTCGACCGCCCGAGCAACTTGTGAGGGAACCGTGAACAGGCCACCCGGGCCAGGTCGGGCGCCGGGCCGGGCGTTTTTGTGAACGATTTGGCCCGGACTCTTGGCTGCCGGCCCCCCTGGGGCCCTACTGTTAGACATGTCGAGCATGGGCGGACAGGTCGCCGGGGGCGTTGGGGCTGCGCGAACGCGGATCGGAGGTGCTGGGATGAGGCCGTACCAGATGGTGGCCGGGATATCGATCGGAATCCTTGCCGTCTTCGTTTCCATGTCGGGCTGCTCCAAGAGCGCCGGGGCGGACCTGCCGCACTTCGGCCAGCCGTTGACGACGCCGGAGGAGTTCGAGGCCAAGGTGGTCCGCTCAGGCCGACCGGCGCTGGTGGACTTCTACGCCACCTGGTGCGGGCCGTGCCGGATGCTGGCGCCGGTGCTGGCGGAGCTGGAAGGCACGTACCGCGGGCGGGTGGACTTCTACCGCGTGGACGTCGACCAGGCCAAGGCCCTGGCCAGCCAGCACCGGATCGAGGCCCTGCCGACGCTGATCCTGTACCGCGACGGGGAGGTCGCCAACCGCCTGCGCGGCTACCAGACCAAGGGCAAGCTGACCGGCGAGCTGGACGCCCTGTGCCAGGGCCAGCAGCACAGCGACGTCGCCGTGGACAGCACCGCCGAGCCGGCGGAGCCGTCGGCCGCGGCGATGGCCGATCCCGATTGACGATCGCCGCCGGCCGGCGCTGGGCGGTCAATCCTCCCCCTCGCCGGCCCGCCCGTGCGGTGCGAGCCGGCGGGCCTTGTCGATCAGTCCGACCAACTCGGCCATGTCGCCCCTGCCCTGGAACGGGGCGCGGCAGCGCTTCGCCTCGGCCAGGACCTCCGCCAGGGACGTCCTGCTGCCGTAGCGGCTGCGGCGGAGGATCTCGGCGAACTGGGCGGCGCAGGCCGCCAGCCGGAACGACCGCGGGGCCCGCTCGAAACGGTTCCGGACTTCCCAGGCGCCCAAGTCCTCGCCGATCTCCCGCGCCAGCCCGCTGTCGGGGTCGGTGTACCGCACGCTGACGGTGGCGATCCGCCCCTCGGCCTCTTCCCGCAGCTTCAGCTCATACAGGGCCGTCACGCGGTGCCCGGCCCCCACCTCCCCGCCGTCGGCGCGGCCGTCGCGGAACGACTCGTCCGGCAGGTCGCGGTTCTCGTAGCCCACCAGCCGGTACGCCTCGACCGTCTGGCGGCTGAAGTCCACCTGCACCTTCGCGTCCCGCGCCACCACCTGCAGCGTCGAGACCATCTCGTCGACGAACACCCGCCTGGCCTCCGACAGATCGTCCACGTAGGCGTAGAGCCCGTCGCCCTGGTCGGCCAACTGCTCCATCAGCACGTCGTTGTAGTTGCCCATCCCCACGCCGACGGTCGTCAGGGTGATCCCCTCGTCGGCCTCGCGCCCGATCCGCCGGAGGATCGCCTCCGGGCCCGTCCGCCCGACGTTGGCCACCCCGTCGGAGCACAGGATGACGCGGTTGATCGACTCGGCCTCCAGCGCCCGGCGGGCCATGCCGTAGCCGATCACCAGGCCCTCCTCGGCGTTGGTCGAGCCGCCGGCGGCCAGCTCGTCGATCGCCGCCAGGATCGTCCGCCGGCAGCGGACGGGGGTGTGCTCCAGCACCTCCCGGCCGGTCGAGCCGTAGGCGGCGATGCCGATCCGGTCGTCCGGGCGAAGGTTCCGCACGAGCATCTGCAGCGACCGTTTGACCAGCCCCAGGCGGTCCTCGCGTGCCATCGACCCGGACACGTCGATCACGAACGTCAGCACGGCCCGCTTCCGCCGCGCCGATCCCACGGGCCGGCCCTGGATCCCCACGCGCATCAGCGTCCAGCCGGGGGCGAACGGCGAGGGGGCGGCGTCCAGGCAAATGCCCAGCGCCCTTCCGCCAACCTCGGGCGAGGGGTAGTCGTATGGAAAGTAGTTGACGAATTCCTCGACCCGGACCGCCTCCGGCGGCGGAAGCCGCCCGCGGTCGAGATAGGACCGGCACAGCGTGTACGAGCCGGTGTCCACGTCCATCGCGAAGGTGGACAGAGGATCGACGGAGGTGCGGCGCGGGTCGCGCACGCCATAGTCGCGGAAGTACATCGCCTCCGGCGCCGGCGCCCGCGCCGCCGGCGGCAGCGGCACGCGGGCGCGGGCCGACGGCTCGCCGCGGCGGACGTAAACGGTTTCGCCACAGCCAAGGGCGGAGATGGCCACGGCGGCCGTCAGCGTTGCATTGCGAATTGCGCCTCGAATCATGGTAAGCTCCTTTCATCCGGTGCGGCTCGACGGTTGGTATCCCGCCGGGCGGCGGCTGCGCACAAAAACGGTTGAAGAATGCTCGACCGATCGGCGGACCGTCGCCGATCAAGACACAGGGCCCAACGGAATGGGGAGATCCTTGGACGTTGACGAAGGCCAACTGATTCTGGCCGGCAAGGCGGGCGACGAGGCGGCCTGGGAAGCCTTGTACTTCCTGCACGCCGGCAGGGTGCGGGCGTATCTGCTCCGCAGCGGCTTCCGCGGCCCCAACGCGGACGACCTGCTCCAGGAGACGTTCGTGCGGGCGTTCCGGTCGCTGGGAGGCTTTGACGGCGAGCGGGGCGCGTTCGCCGGCTGGCTGGGTGCGATCGCCCGCAACGTGGCGCGGCGGCACTGGTCGCGCCGGCGCGATCCCGACAGCTTTGACCCCGAGCTGGCGGAGAGGGTCTTCGCCGGCGGCGGCGACCCCGCCGGCGACAGCCAGGCGCGGGAAGAGTCCGCCGCCGTCAGCGACTGCGTCGCCGCCCTGCCCGGCGAGCTGGGGTGGATCGTCAAGCTCCGCTACGTCGACGGCATGACCACCCGCGGGATCGCCCGGGCGACGGACCTGCCCGAATCGACCGTGCGCCTGCGGCTCAGCGAGGCGATGATCCGCCTGGGCCAGTGCATGCGGAAGAAGGGGTTTTTGGATTGAAGACGATTGGCGAAGCGTCCTGCGCGTCGGGGCAGGATGTGGATATAGAATGGTGAACGCATGAACGACACATCTCACGAACCCGAAGAGAAGCTCGATGCGATGCTGCGGCGCTGGGGGGCCGAACAGGCCGTCCAGGACGCCCGGTGGGCGGCGCGGCACCTCCGGGGCGGGCCCGGGCCGATGGCCTGGCTCCGCACGGCCGCCGTGGCGGCGGCGGCCGTGGTGGTGGCGGTCACGGCCACGATCCTCGTCGCCGGCATGCTGCACGACCGCCAGATGGACCCCGCCCGCGACCGGATCGACAAGCTGACAGGGCAGGTGACGGAGCTTTCGGGGCAGGTCCAGACCCTCACCGACGACCTCGCCGGCGCCCGGTCCCAGATCGAGTCCGTCCGGTCGCAGATGGCCGGGGCCGCCGCCCGCCACCAGGAGCAGATGCGGACGGCCGAGACCGAGCGGTCAACCGTCCAAGCCGCCCTCGACGACCTCCAGAAGCAACTGCTCGACAAGCAGGGCGAGCATGTCCGGCAGCTCGAAACCGAACGGGCGAAGCTGGCCGAGTCGGACCGCAAGCTGGAGGCGGCCACCACCCGGCTGGCGGAGGTGCAGAAGAGCGTGCTGGACCTGCAGACCGCGTCGGGGACGTCGGCGACGAAGATCGCCGACATGCAGACGCGCCTGGCCGCCGCCGGCGGCGAGCTGATGCTGCTCAACGAGAAGTACGAGAAGGAGGTGGCCGCACGGATGCAGGCCGAGCAGCGGGTGGCCGGGCTGCAGACGGAGGTGGCGCGGTTGTCGATGCGCGCCCGGGAAGGCCCGGACGGGATCCCGGAGGCCGTGGGAGGCGTGGATAAGCCGTCGTCCTGGCAGGAGCGGAAGCGCCAGGCCCGCCAGGCGCAACTGCTGGTCCGGGCGGGCAGGCTCCGCCCGACGGTCGGCCAGGGACCCGCCCGGGCGCTGATGGACCGCCTGGAGGTCCTGCTGACCCGCCTGGAGCTGCTGGAAGTGAACGACCCCGGCCAGGTGCGGTCGTTCGTCGGGCTGATCCAGGGCTCCAACCTGCCGGCGGAGATCGACTCGATCCTCGCCTCGGCGCAGCTTACGGTCCCGGTCCGGTCCTGGCTGCTGGAGGCGCGGGCCCTGCTTGCGGAGAACCACCGTGTTGGCTGAACGGACAACCGCGCTGCTGCTGGTCGCGGGGGCGGCGCTGAGCGGCTGCGGGGTCGCCTACCAGGCGAAACGGCTCCCGTTGACGGCGACGCCCGCGCGGAACGACAAGGCCTTCGACGAGGCCATGGGCCTGGCGATGCAGCTGAAGTACCAGGAGGCGTCCGACCGGTTTGAGGCCGTCTTCCCGCGCCTCCACGCCGCCGGCGACACCGCCGGGGCGGCCGAGGCGATGTTCTGGGTGGGCTACTGCTACGAGAAGCAGGGCCGGAAGACCCAGGCGGCCGAGTGGTATAAGCGGGTCGTCCGCGCCTACCTGTGGGAACCCGCCGCCAGCGAGGCCGCCAAACGCTACGCCCGCCTGTCCGAGGCCCCCGGCAACATCGAGCCCTGACGCCGCCCGCCGCGGGCTGCCCGGGGGACGTGAACAGCAGGCGTCTATTTTCTCCCTAGACTCCGGTCTATATCTGTATTGACAGATTTCTCTTTCCCGGTTAGGGTGCGAGGCGACGGGATGGCGCCTCGGGTGCAGGCGGGCCATTCCCCTTTCGAGGACAGGGCGTTGACTCGACCACCACGCAGCAGAGGGAGACGCGCCGGCGAGTCGTTGCCCCGCGCCGAGCTGGAAGTCATGGCATGCCTGTGGGAAGGTGGTCCGGCCACCGCACGGGCGATCCGCGAAACCATGGGGGACTACCGCCCCATGGCCCACGGGTCGGTGATGGTGCTGCTGAAGCGCCTGGAGG
>DASRZG010000261.1:0-2241 GCA_035686585.1 Phycisphaerae bacterium | reverse complement strand
AGCCGTTCAAGGAGGCTGTTGTCATGCTTAACTGAACCGTATTGGGGTTAACGCTCCTCACCCCGTGCCCAGGCACCTCAGGTCAACTCACCCCCCACGGACAGATCACCGCCTTGATCGCCTCGCCCGAACGGACCGCCTCCAGCGCCTCGTTGGCGTGGTCCAGGTCGAACCGGTGCGTGATGAGCCTCTCCCAGCCCACGCGATCGTTGTACCGCTGCTGCATCACGATCGCCCGGTGCAGGTGTGAGTAGTCAATGCCCCACACGCCGCGGATGTCCACGTGCTTCTTGTTGATCTGCAGGTGCGGGTTGATCGGGACGGCCCCGTGGTCGGTGTACTGGCCGACGACGGTGTACGTCCCGCCGTCGCGGACGAGGTCCAGGCCCTCCGGCACGGCGGCCGGGCTGCCGGAGGCCTCGATGGCGGTGTCGGCGCCGCGCCCCTCGGTGGCGGCCAGGACGGCGTCGCGGCGCTGGGCGGCCGTCGTGGCGTCCAGGTCCAGCACGAGGTCGGCCCCCATTCGGCGAGCGGCGTCGAGGCGGCGCTGCGGCGCCCCGATGGCGATGACGGCCGCCGCCCCGCGCAGGCGGGCGAAGGCGATGCAGCTCAGCCCCACCGGGCCGGTGCCCTGCACCAGGACGGTCTCGGCCATGTGGATGTCGGAGCGGTCCACCGCGTGGAAGGCGGTCGGCAGCCCGCAGCCCCCGCCGATGACCGTCTCAGCCCTCAGCCCCTCGGGCAGCGGGATGATCCGCACGCCGGGGCGGAGATGCACGTACTCGCTCCAGCCGCCCAGCAACCCCTCCTCGGCGCCGTAGGTGATGCCGTACACCTTGCGGCTGGGACACCGCGTCGACGCCTTGGCCACCAGGCAGAACCAGCAGGCCCCGCAGGTGCCGTGGACGTCCAGGAAGGTCACGCGCTGGCCGCACTCGATGGCCCTGCCCGCCACGTCGGCCACCGCCCCGCGAACGGCCTCGATCACGCCCACGTTGGCGTGCCCGGGGATCAGCGGGTACGGCGTCTCGGCCAGCAGGCCCTGCTGCAGGTGCAGGTCGGTCCCGCAGACCTCGCTGAACTCCATCCGCAACAGGGCGGCCCCGTCCTCCAGCTCGGGCAGCGGGACCTCGCGCACCTCGACGGGGGCGTTGGGGGCGGGGATCACCGCCGCACGGGACATCCTCACCGCGTCACCGGCCATACCAATGTTCCTTCCTGATGCCCCTCACGGCGCGTAGGGAAACTGACCGTCCAACTGAGGCAGCGCCCTCCCGATCCCTGCCGCCTTGGCCCGCGCCAGCACCTCGTGCCCGACGGCCACGTCGTGGATCGCCAGGCCGTAGTTGAAGTCGATGATCAGCTCCTCGTCCGACTCCCGCCCCGCCTTGGCGCCGGCGACGATCTCGCCGAGCTGGGCGTACGGCTCCGGAAGCTCCCGATAGAAGCCGCCGTGGCCGGTCATGGACGTGTGGAACTGACCCCAGTCGTCGACGACGAACTTGTCCGCCCGATCGATCGCCGCCCGCTCCCACCCGCGGGAGTGGATGGGCAGCACCAGTTGCCCCGCCCCCAGCCAGTCGGCGAGGAAGATGGGCTTGTCCAGCCAGCCGGTGGCGGTTATCGCCACGTCCGCGCCGGCAATCGCCTCCTGGGCGGAGGCGGCCGGGACGATCTCCACCTTGGCCGGGGCGGCCATGTCGGCGGCGAACTTCGCCACGGTATCGGGCCGGGTGTCGAACAGGCGGACCCGCGACAACTTTGGCAGGACCTCTTTCAGCGCCAGCAGGTTGTACCTGCCTTGCAGCCCGGCCCCGACAATGCCGAGGGTCGTGCTGTCCGGACGCGCCAGGTATTTCGCCGCCACGCCGCTGGCGGCGGCGGTCCGCAGGGCGGTGATGTAGGCGGCGTCCATCACCGCGGTGGGAAAGCCCGTCTGGGCGTCGTTGAGCACGATCAGACCCGACAGGCTGGGCAGGCCCTTTGCGGCGTTGGAGAAGAACCCGCTGATCCACTTCAGCCCCACCTGCCGCCGCCCGGTCAGGTGTCCGGGCATGGCGTGGATAAAGGCGTCCGGCAGCGGATGCACCGCCGGCTTGGGCGGGTTGACCACCCGCCCGGCCCCGTGTTCGGCGAACACGTCCTCGATAATCCCGATCGTCTCGCCCAGCGAGGGCGACGCGTCAATCACGTCCTGCTGCGACAGGTACACCAGCTCCGCGGCTGCCATGGCCTCGTCCT
>DASRZG010000260.1:0-3650 GCA_035686585.1 Phycisphaerae bacterium | reverse complement strand
ACCACGGGGCGTTGGAGAACACGAATTGCACGAATTAAGACGAATTGCACGAAGTGGATATGTTGATGACCTGACCACACACAACCGTTTCCAGGCACGGTATATGCCCTGGGTGCCACAGGCTGCTTGCAGCCTGTGCGGACTGGGGACGGGAGCCCGCCGAGCGCCCCCCCTCCCCGCACGGGCTGCAAGCAGCCCGTGGCACCCAAGCCCCGCTACTGATCCCTGGAAAAGTAATGTCGGTGCGGGACGTGTGCGGAATGCGGTGTTTGTAGCAATCCCGTTTTCGTGCAATTCGTCTTGATCCGTGTAATTCGTGTCCTCAAAGCCCCCGTGGCGGACAGAGAGGAGAACCGATGGACACCATGCAGGGCGTGATCCTCCCGGGCAACAGTACGGTGGAATTCAAGGAGGTTCCCGTCCCCGAGTGCGGCCACGGGCAGGTGCTGGTGGAGATGAAGGCCTCGTCGATCTGCGGCAGCGACATCCGGGCGATCTACCGCGAGCACCTGGGCAAGGGTCCGGAGGCGTACCAGGGCGTGATCGCCGGGCACGAGCCGTGCGGGCGGGTCGCGAAGGTCGGCCCGGGATGCAAGCGGCTGGCCGTGGGCGACCGGGTGGTGATCTACCACATCTCCGGCTGCGGGGTGTGCGAGGACTGCCGGGGCGGCTACATGATCAGTTGCCGGGGCAAACAGCGGGCGGCCTACGGCTGGCAGCGGGACGGCGGGCACGCAGCCTACCTGCTGGCGGAGGAGAACACCTGCGTCGCCCTGCCGGATGGCCTCAGCTACGTGGACGGCGCGTTGTGCGCTTGCGGGTTCGGCACGGCCTGGGAGGCGCTGACGCGGATGAACGTCTGCGGCGCCGACCGGCTGCTGGTGACCGGCCTGGGCCCGGTGGGCCTGGCGGCGGCGATGCTGGGAAAGGCCCTGGGCGCCACGACGGTCATCGGCACGGACCCGGCCCAGGGCCGGCGGAAGCTGGCGGGCGAGCTGGGGCTGGTCGATCACGTCCTGCCCGCCGACGACGCCGCGGCCGGGGCGATCCGCGACCTGACCGGCGGGCGGGGCTGCGAGGCGAGCATCGACTGCTCCGGCGCAGCCGCCGGCAGGCTGACCGCGCTGGCGGGGACGCGCCAGTGGGGCCGCTGCGCGTTCGTCGGCGAGGGCGGCACGGTCACCTTCGAGGTCAGCAGGCTGCTGATCCACGAGCAGATCACCCTGTACGGCTCGTGGGTGACGTCGCTGAAGCACCTGGAGGACCTGCTGGAGCGCCTGGACCGCCGGGGCCTGCACCCCGAAAAGACCTGCACCCACAAGCTGCCGCTGGCCGAGGCGGCAGAGGCGTACCGCCTGGCCGACGAGGGCCAGTGCGGCAAGGTCTGCATCGTGATGGACTGAACAGGAGAGGCCCCATGGCATACGACGTCACCCTCCAGGTCGCCGCCGACACGCCCGTCGGCCGCCTGCCGCATTTCTGGAACGGCGTGTTCGGCGAGATCAACACCACCTACCTCCGCACCGGCCGGAAGCTATTGGAGACGATCTCGCGGATCGCCCCCGACCCGTACTACCGGCGGACGATGGGCGCGTTCTCCAGCGGCATCGGCCGGCAGATCGGAGCCTTCAGCTCCACCAACGTCTACCACGAGGACGCCGACGGCAACGCGTTCTACGACTTCGAGCTGTTCGACGCCGTGTTCGACCCGCACGTCGAGCTGGGGCTGATCCCGTACGTGGCGGTGAACTTCATGCCGCTGCCATTGTCGCGGGCGACGGACGAGGACATCACCGCCCCGTGGCAGCGGAAGCACGCCTTCGGGCCGAAGGACTACGGCAAGTGGCGCGACCTGGTGACGGCCGTGGTGCGCCACGGCGTGGACCGCTACGGCGCCGCCGAGGTCGCCCGGTGGTGCTGGGAGATGTGGAACGAGCCGGACCTTCGGTATTACTGGATGGATTCCATCGGGGACTTCTGCCGCCTGTACGATCACACGGCCTCGGCCATCAAGGAGGTGCTCCCGGCCGCGCGGGTGGGCGGCAACGCGGTGGCGGGGTTCGACAACGAGATGTTCCGCCAGTTCCTGGTGCACTGCACGAGCGGGGCCAACGCCGTCACGGGCGGCGCCGGCGCCCCGCTGGACTTCATCAGCTTCCACGTCAAGGGCGGGCCGACGGGGCAGTTGGGGCTGATGACCTCGCAGCGGCTGCGGCAGGGATACCCGGTCCGGACGCCGTCGCTGGAGGGCATGATCCAAAAAACCCTCCAGGGCCTGGAGATCATCGCCTCCGTCGGGGGACTGGCCGGCGTGCCGGTCCACCTGACCGAGTGCGACATCGACTGGGGCGTGGGGACGAGCATCTACGCCGACCCCAACATGCACTACCGCAACAGCGAGTATTTCGCCGCCTTCCAGGCCGCCCTGTGCCGGCGGCTGGTGCAGGTCCGCGATGCCCATCCCGCCAACCCCATCGAGCTGACGTTCATGGACACGTTCTACTTCGAGGGCACGCGGATCTTCGAGGGCGCCCGAACGCTCATCACCGCCGACGGCGTGGACAAGCCCGTCCTGAACGCCCTGCGGGTCCTGGGCCGGCTGGGCCGGCAGCGGCTGGAGGTCCGGGGGGAATCCCCGCCGGTCGCGGCCCTGGCGACCCGGTCACAGGACGGGGCAGTGCAGGTGATGGCCTGCAATTTCACCGAGCGGTTCAACCCCCTCGACACCATCGGGGGCGTCGAGGAACCGCCCGCCGCCGAAAGCGAAGTCGCCGCCGGCCCCGAGGCCGGGGCGGCCACCGTCCGGGTGGAGGAAGGCCGCGCGCCCGCGGCCGGGGCCGTGGAGACCAAGGCGGTCGAGCTGGTCTTGACGGGGATGGGCGAGGGGCCTGTGGAGGTGGAGCATTTCCGCATCGACCGGGAGCACTCCAACGCCTACCGCCTGTGGCAGCGGATGGGCTCGCCCCTGATCCCCGACGACGCCCAACTGGCCGAGCTGCACGAGCGGATGGGGCTGGAGCGGCTGGGGGAGCCCGAGACGCTCCAGCCCGTATCAGGGACCCTCAGACTCCGCTTCGACCTGCCGCCGCATTCAGTCAGTCTGCTGGTGATCGCAAACCCATAGGCAATCCCCCTCGGACCAACATACCGGGGTGCCACAGGCTGCTTGCAGCCTGTGTTCGTCCGTTGGCACACGGGCTGCAAGCAGCCCGTGGCACCCCCCTCTTTCGGACAGGCCCTACAGCGAGTCGATGATCCCGCGCATGTACCGGCAGGCCAGCTCGGCCTGTTGGAGGGCGTAGTCCAGGCCCTCGTGGCGGTGGCCGGTCAGGACCGGGCTGCACAGCTCGTAGCCGGTGTGGCCGGTGAAGCCGTTGGCCTTGGCCAGTCTCATGAACGTGGGGTAATCGGCATGCCTCTTGCCCAGCAGGTCCACGTTGCCGTCGGCGTCGGCCACGAACCGCCCGCCGAAGTGGCTATGGACGAACAGCTCGCCCGTGGCCTCGATCGCGGCGCGGTAGTGGGCCTCGGAGTGGTCGCTCATCAGCGGGGCGTCCAGGCAGGCCTTCAGGGCGGGCGAGTTGACCTCCGCGATGAAATCGAGCATGTCCTGATAGTGGTTGATGATCGGCTTGTGATTCTGCAGGGCC
>DASRZG010000259.1:0-2995 GCA_035686585.1 Phycisphaerae bacterium | reverse complement strand
GACCCGCAGGGGAGCGCGTCCGTTACCGAACCTGGGACCCCGGCATGCGGACGCGCTCCCCTGCGGGTCGCGGCTAAACTCGCCATGCGTCATGCGTTGGGCGGGTAGAAGGCGTCTTCTCCGCAGTGGACGTCGTCGATTCGTTCGCGCTGTCCCGCCCCGTTGACAGGCATTCTCGTCCCGTCCAGGCGCGGGTCCACGTACCGGCCGAACCAGTCCGACAGTTGCTTCCGCAGCTCGGCGATCAGCGCCTGGGCGGACTCCTCGTCGATGAGGTTGCTCCGCTCGTCGGCGTCGCCGGTCAAGTCGTACAACTCGTGCGGGCCGTGGGGGTATCGGTGAACGTACTTGTGCCGCTCCGTGCGGATCATCCGCACCGGGCCGTACTCGTCATAGACGACCACGTTTTCGCGCCCCTGGTCGGTCGTCCCGGCCAGGACGTCCGCGAAGCTTGCCCCCGGCGCCAGCGGGTCGTTGGGCGCCTCCAGGTGCAGCCACTCCAGCAGCGTGGGGGCGAAGTCGTACTGGCTGACCATGGCCTTGGTGACCCGCCCGGCCGGGATCCGGCCCGGGTGGCTGAAGATGGCGGGGACCTTGATCGAGTTCTCGTACATGTTCTGCGGGAACGTGCCGTTGCCCTTGCCCCAGAACCCGTGATGCCCGCAGGAGAAGCCGTTGTCGCTGGTGAAGACGATCAGCGTGTTGTCGCGGAGGCCCCACTCGTCGAGGCGGGCGAGGAGCCGGCCGACGTTGCGGTCCACGCCGGTCACGGCGGCGAAGTAGCCCTTGAGCGACTCGCGGTCGCCCAGCAGGCGCCGCATCTGCGGGCGGATGAACGGGTGGGCGGCCTCCTGGGGGCAGGACTTGAAGGGGCAATCGTCGTAGGAATCGACGATCTCGGGCGGATGGCCCGTCCAGGGGCTGTGCGGGGCGTTGTAGTGGATGGAGGCGTAGAACGGCCCCTGGCGGTGCGTTTCGATGAACGCCAGGGCGTCGTCGGTGATCACGTCGGTGAGGTAGCCCGGACATTCGGCCACCTGCCCGCCGCGGATCATGGGGGTGTTGTTGTACCGCGCACCCCCCTCGGGCATGCAGAACCAGTGGCGGAAGCCGTGCTGCGGCGTCAGGCTGTCGCCGAGGTGCCACTTGCCGCTGAGCCCGCAGGTATACCCACCTGCCGCCAGGACGTCGCTGTAGCAGGGGAGCCCTTCCAGGTAGGCGACGGGCCGGGGGGGCATGTTCCGCTCGCGGATCCAGTCGTGCACCCCGTGGGCGGAGGGGATCCGCCCGGTCATCAGGCTCGCCCGGGCCGGCGAGCAGACGGGCGAGGAGCAGAAGAAGTTCTCCAGCCGCATCCCCATGGCCGCCAGGCGATCGAGGTTGGGGGTGCGGATTTCCTCATTGCCCGCGCAACCCAGCGCCCAGGGCCCCTGGTCGTCTGTCAGGATGAAGATGACATTCGGCCGATCGGTCACTGTATCCCCCCCTCCGCGATCAGCACGTTGATCAGCGAGCGCTGGAAGTGCAGACGGTTCTCCGCTTCGGCGAAGATCGTCCCGGCGTGGGCGTGCATGACCTCCTCGGAGATCTCGCAGCCCCGATAGGCCGGCAGACAGTGCATGACCACCGCGTCGGCGGCGGCCGCGGACATCAGGTCGTCGTTGACCTGAAAGCCCTCGAAGTCCTTGACGCGTTTGGCCTTCTCGGCCTCCTGGCCCATGGAAACCCAGGTATCGGTGTAGACCACGGCCGCGTCGGCGACGGCGGAGCGGGGGTCGGCGGTCTGGACGAACGACCCGCCCCCGGCCGGCAGGGCCGCGACGAACTCCTCGGACAGCTCGTAGCCTTCGGGACAGGCCAGGGCGAAGTGCATGTCCAGCTTGGCCGAAAGCACCGCCAGCGACCGGGCGACGTTGTTGCCGTCGCCCACGAACGCCCACTTCATTCCCGCCAGGTCCTCTCCGAAGGCCTCCATGGCCGTCATCGCGTCGGCCATGGCCTGGCAGGGGTGGGAGTAGTCGGTCAGGGCGTTGACCACGGGCACCCGGGCCGTGGCCGCCAGGGCGACGACGGACTCGTGCGAAAACGTCCGGGCGGTGACGCAGTCGGCCATCCTGCCCAGGACCTCGGCCACGTCGCAGACGGGCTCGCGCCTGCCCAGGCCGATGTCGGCGTCGGTCAGGTAGATGGCGGCCCCGCCGAGCTGGACGATGGCGGCCTCGAAGCTGACGCGCGTCCGCAGGGAGGGCTTCTCGAAGACCAGCGCCAACGTCTTGCGGGGGCAGGTGGCGGGGAGTCTGCCTTGTCGGAACAGGGCCTTGTCCGCGATCGCCCGCGCCAGCAGGGCCTTCAGCTGCGCCGGAGTGAAGTCCCCGATGTGGATGAAGTCTTTCATGGTGTCTGACCCGTTCCACTGCCCTGGATCACGGAAGTGACCAGGCCTGCCTGGTGCCTCATGCCTCGCGCTGAATGAGCGTCCCCAGGCCCTCTTCGGTAAAGATCTCCAGCAGGAGGGAATGGGGGAACCGGCCGTCGATGATGTGGGCGCGGCGGACCCCGGCGTCCAGCGCCCGCAGGCAGGCCTCGACCTTCGGCAGCATGCCGCCTTCGATCGTGCCCGCCTCGATCATCTGGCGGATCTGCGCCTCGGTCGCCGAGCTGATCCTGCTTTCCGGGTCGGACACGTCCGACCGGATGCCGTGGGTGTCGGAGACGACGACGAACTTCTCCGCCTTCAGCGCCGCCGCCACCTCGCCGGCGGCGGTATCGGCGTTGCAGTTGAGCTTGACGCCCGCCCGGTCCCGCGCCAGCGGGGCGATCACCGGGATGGTCCGCGCCTCGCACAGCAGCTCGATCAGCCGGGAGTTGACGCTGGTGACCGTACCCACCCGCCCCAGGTCCACCTTCCGGCCCTCGGACTCCAGGAACAACTGCTCGCCGAACAGTACGCTGCTGCTGAGGGTATGCAGGCCCATCGCGTCGGCCCCCGCCGATC
>DASRZG010000258.1:0-10254 GCA_035686585.1 Phycisphaerae bacterium | reverse complement strand
TGGGCCTGACGGGAGGCGCGCGATGAGCCACCTCACCGACGAGCAATTTGAGGAGATCCTTGGGGGGACCGCTCCCGCGGATGCCCACCTCGACGCCTGTCCCGCGTGTCGGCGCCGGTTGGCGGATCACCGGGCGATCCGGGGCCGGCTGCGGGAGGCGTTCGCTTCGGTCGAGGCGGGCGATGGGCTCGCCGAGAGGATCCGCGCCGCCGTCCGGGCCGAGGCCCCCACGCCGTCCCCCCGCGCCCGCACCGTCGCCCGCCCCGCCCCTTGGCGGCGCTGGCCGGCGCTGGCGGCGGCGGCGATGATCGTGCTGGCGATCGGGGCGGCGACCCTCGTGGTCACGTCCCCCGAGGCCCACGCCGCCCAGCGGACGCTGGCGGAGATCCATCAGGCCGCCGCCTCCGGCGAGGTCCAGTTCCACACCACCGCCGATACGACGGAGTTGGCGGAGTATTTCCGTGACAAGCTTGGCTTTACGCCGGCGTTCCCGCGCCTGGGGCAGGGCATGGCCATCCGCGGGTGCTGCAAGGCCCACTTCCGGGGCGGGATCGTCGGCAGCTACGTGGTCGACACGCCCAAGGGGGTCATTTCCATCATCGTGGTCAACGACATGCCCGCCTCCATGGGCATGACCCGCCGGGCGGCGACCGGCGGACAGGAGATCTGGGCGGGGGCCTTCGCCCGCAACCAGATGGCGGCCGCCCGCCTCAACGACCGGTCCTACTGCGCCGTCGGCGAGGTGCCCTGGCCCTTCCTGGCCGACCTGCTGACCGGATTGGTGCCACACGACGAGCAGTAGTCCCCCTTCCTGAGTGCCCACAAGACTTCGCCTGGGCCCTTCCCGACGACTCAAACCCCCCGCTTCCACTGAGGGGCGACTGTCCTGCACAGGCGGGACGTCGGTTGGTGTCCGGACAATCGCCCCCCAGCGGAAGCGGGGGGTTCCCCCCTTCGGTGGGAGCCACACCCCCCCTGACTGTTTACAAAACCCCGGAATGTAAACACCCACAGGATTACATATAAGGAACGTCCATGTAATGACTTGAAGTGACTCTTCGCCTGTTTCCGCCGTCGCTGTGTAAACAGGTGTGAACGGGCCTGCTTTTATGGGAACTTCGCAAAGTGCATCGGCGTTGTGAAGGTATCAGGCTCGAGGAGATTCCGGGGCAGGCGGCTCTGGCACCCGGGCCGATCGTCCAAGAGGAGCATGACATGAGCGTTCGAACGAAATGGCTCGGGGCCGCCCTGCTGGCGCTGGTGGCCGTGGCGGTCATCGCCGCCGAGGTTCCGGGAACCCGAAAGGAGCATCAGCCGGCCGAGAAGGGCCCGATGCTGATGCACGCCACCGCCTTGCGGAGTCAAGTCTCCTCGGCGTTGGCGGCGGTGGAAGCGGCGGAGAAGGCTGTTCAGGCCGGCGACAAGGACCAGGCCCTGGCCCAACTGGCCGAGGCAAAGCGCGTGCTGGTCGCGGCCAGACACCACCTGGCGCCCCCGGCGGAGGCGCCCTTCGTCAACGCCCGCTGCCCCATCATGGGTTCGCCGATTCAGCCGGACAAGGTGCCCTCTGCTCTCGTGCGCGAGTACAAGGGGCAAAAGGTCGCTTTCTGCTGCGGCGGCTGCCCCGTGGCGTGGGAGAAGCTCTCCGACGCGGAGAAGGACGCCAAGCTGGCCGCGGCCGGGGCGGCGCCGGCTCCGGCGCCCGCCAAGGGCAAGTTCCTCAACGCCCGCTGCCCCATCATGGGCTCGCCGATCGACCCGGCGAGGGTCGCCCCCAACCTGATTCGTGACTACAATGGGGGTAAGGTCGCCTTCTGCTGCGCCGGTTGCCCCGCGGCGTGGGACAAGCTGACCGATGCGGAACGGGCCGCCAGACTCAAGGCCGCGGGTGGCGCAGGTTTGTAACCTGCGTGGACATGACAGGTTTCCAACCTGGTTCGCATCCGAACAGGTTGGAAACCTGTTCCACCTTTGGAGATGCCACATGGCTCGCGGGCGGTTCACATCCTGGCTCGGAATGGCGTTGCTGGCGGCCGGCGGTTGCGGCGGCGAGGACATGGAGCGATTCACCCCGCCGCCGGTGGCGTCCCTGGCGGCGGTGCCGTCCGGGATCGCGCCCGCCCGGCCGACCGAGACGGACGCCCCCGAACCCCTGCCGCCGGATGCGACCCTGCGCGACTACCTCGCCTGCGCCGCCCTGGCCAACCCGCAGTTGCAGGCCGCCTTCTACCGCTGGCGGGCGGCGGTCGAGCAGGAGCCCCAGGCCCGCGCCCTGCCCGATCCCCGCCTCACCTACCGCTACTTTATCCGCGAGGTGGAAACCCGCGTGGGCCCGCAGAAGAACGCCGTCGGCCTCAGTCAGACGTTCCCGTGGTTCGGCAAGCTGTCGCTGCGCGGCGAGGCGGCCTCGGAGGCGGCGCAGGCCGAGCGGAACCGGTACGAGGCCGTCAAGGTCGCCCTGTTCCAGCGGGTCAAGGACGCCTTCTACGACTACTACTACCTCAAGCAGGCCACCGAGGTGACGCGGGAGAACATCGAGCTGCTCAAACAGGTCGAGGCCGTCGCGCGGGCGCGCTACCGCGCGGGGCAGGGGGCCTACCCCGACGTGATCCGCGCCCAGGTGGAGCTGGGCAAGCTCAGCGATCGCCTGGAGACGCTCAGAGAGCTCCGCTCGCCTATCGTCGCCCGGCTGAACGCGACGATGAACCGGCCGGCCTCGGCGCCGCTGCCCTGGCCGGGGGGAATCGTCGAGGAGCGGATGGACCTCGACGACGAGCAGGTGCTGGCGTGCGTGAACGAGTACAACCCCGAGCTGAAGGCCCTGGCCGATGAAGAGGCCCGGCAGCGCACGCTGATCGAGCTGGCCCGCAAGGAGTATTACCCCGACGTGACGTTGGGCGTGGACTACATCGACGTCGGCAAGAGCATCGGCGGCCGGCACCCCCCCGATGACGGCCAGGACGCCCTCAGCGTGACGGCGTCGCTGAACGTGCCCGTCTGGCGCGACAAGTACGCCGCCGGCGTCCGCGAGGCCCGCTACCGCCGCCTGGCCGCCGCCCGCACGCGCGAGGATCGCGCCAACGCCCTCGCCGCCGAGGTGAAGCTGGCCCTGTACGACTTCCACGACGCCGGGCGGAAGATCGGACTGTATCGCGACACGCTCCTGCCCAAGGCCCAGCAGTCCTACAAGGCCACCCTCACCGCCTATCAGGCCGGCAAGGCCGAATTCGACGCCGTGATGGACGCCGAACGCGTGCTGCTGGACTTCCAGCTCTCCGCCGAACGCGCCCTCAGCGATCGGGCCAAGGCCCTGGCCCGGATCGAGATGCTGGTCGGCAGGGACCTGCCTCGGGCGGGCGGACCGGCCGGGCAAGGGAAACCGTGATGGATGACGAGCAGGAACAACCTCCCGTGCTTCCGCGGCGCCGCTACGAGCGGAACGCCTGCCTTTGACGGCCCCAAGCCCACGAGGTAACGCCGGCATGCCCGGTACCGGAAAGGGGCATGGTGTGGAACCTGCAACGTCCTTTGTCCGTTCAGAAGGTGGTGAAGCCAATGGGCCCAAGAGCGACGCGATCTCCGCGGCGCCGACTCCCTTTGGCAGACAGGAAGTCAGAGCCGTGCTGCCTCGCAGGCATGGAGATGCACGATGAATGAGAAAGTCCGCCGCGTGTTGCATGTGCTCGGCAAGTCGGGCCGCCTGTTGGGGGCATTGCCCTTGATCGTGCTGGGGGCCGGGCTGGGGATCGCCCTGTACTGGGGTCTGGCGCCGGCTCGCCCGGCGACCACAACGGCCCCGGCGGCAGGCGGGAATGGCCAACAGCAAGCCGAGTCCATCACGTGGTGGACCTGTTCCATGCATCCGGAGATCCATCTGCCGCGCCCGGGCCTGTGCCCCAAGTGCGGGATGGAACTGATCCCCGAGAAGGCTGGCGCTCAGGACGGCATGGCCGGCATGCGCGTGTTCACCACCAGCGAGAATGCCAAGGCCCTGATGAACATCGCCACGGCCACGGTGGAGCGGCGGTTTCCCACCGTCGAGATCCGCATGGTCGGCAAGGTGGACTACGACGAGACTCGCCTGTCGTACATCACGGCGTGGGTGCCCGGGCGTCTGGATCGGCTGTTCGTGGATTACACGGGCGCGGTGGTCAAGAAGGGCGACCAGATGGTCTACCTGTACAGTCCCGAGCTGTACAGCACCCAGGAGGAGTTGCTCCAGGCCCTCAAGGCCGTGCGAGACCTCCAGCGAAGCAACGTGGAGATCGTCCGCGATACGGCCCAGGCGACCGTGGATGCCGCCCGCGGGAAGCTCCGCCTGCTGGGGCTGTCAGAGGAGCAGGTGGCCCAGGTCGAGCGGCGGGGCAAGGCCGAGGACCACGTCATCATCTATGCACCGGTCGGCGGCATCGTCATCCACAGGAACGCCCAGGAAGGCATGTACGTCCAGACGGGCACCCGCATCTACACGCTGGCCGATCTGTCGCAGGTATGGGTCAAGCTGGACGCGTATGAGTCCGACCTGATCTGGATTCGATACGGGCAGAAGGTGGAGTTCACCAGCGTGTCCTATCCCGGCAAGACCCTTACGGGAACGATCTCCTTCATCGACCCCGTCCTCAACCCCCTCACCCGCACGGTCAAGGTCCGGGTGAACGTGCCCAACGCCGACGGCATGCTCAAGCCGGAGATGTTCGTCAACGGCGTGGTGCACTCCAAGATGGCCGCCGGGGGGCGGGTGGTCGACGAGTCCCTGGCAGGCAAGTGGATCTGCCCGATGCACCCGGAGATCGTCAAGGACGTCCCCGGCAAGTGCGACATCTGCGGCATGCCGCTGGTCAAGGCCGAAACGCTGGGCTACCTCACGGCCGCAACGATGGAAACGGACAAGCCGCTGGTGATTCCGGTCTCGGCCGCCCTGGTCACCGGCACTCGCGCGATCGTTTACGTGGAAGGGCCGGACCCGGCCAAGCCCACGTACGAGGGACGGGAGATCGTCCTTGGGCCGCGGGCGGGCAACTACTACATTGTCCGCCGGGGGCTGAGCGAGGGCGAGCACGTGGTGACGCGCGGCAACTTCAAGATCGACAGCGCCCTTCAGATACAGGCCAAGCCCAGCATGATGACCCCCGATGGCGGGGGCGGCTCATCCGTCCATCATCACGGTCCGGCCACCATGAAGGCGGGGGAGTCTCAACCGGCTGCTGGTGCGGAACTGCCCGCGATGTTCGTCCAGCAGCTTCAGCAGGTCCTGGCCGCGGCGGGGGAGGCACAGGATACGGCCCAGGGGGAGGATCTCCCCGCGGTTCGGGCGGCCTTTGGCGAACTCGATCAGGCCCTCAAGGAAGTCAATCCGGAACTCGTGCAGGGCCATCCCCACATGCTCTGGATGGAGCTGTCCATGCGGCTGGGCAACGACGCATTCGAGGGCAAGGAAGCCAGGACGATCACGGAAGCCCGATGGCTGGCCAAGTCCCTGGAGGGCAATGCCTCGGCGCTGCGGGGGTGGTTCGGTCTCGGTCAGGCCGAGCAAGCCGCCTCCTCGGCCGGGGAGGCCGTGCCCGCCGCGTTCGGCAAGCAGCTTGGCGCGGTCTTCGCCGGGTACTTCGCCATGGGCAAGGCACTGGCCGGCGACGATGCCGCCAAGGCGACGGCGGGCCTGAAGCAGGTGGCTGACGCCCTCGACAAGGTGGACATGTCGCCGCTGGCCGGCGAGGCCCACGAGGCATGGATGAAGCACAGGATCGCCCTGTCGAAGATCCTCGCACCGGCCGACGAGGCCAAAGATCTCAAGAGGCAGCGGGAGCTTTTCGCGCCCCTGTCGGAGGAGGCCGCTTCGTTGGCCCGGCGCTTCCCGCCGGACCGCCAGGACGCCTACTACCTGCTGCGATGCCCGATGGCGTTCGAGGGACGCGGCGCCGTCTGGCTTCAGCAGTCCCAGCAGACTCAGAACCCCTACTTCGGCGCGGCCATGCTGACCTGCGGGGATGTCCAGGAGATGATTTGCGGCCAGGCGGCGACAGGCTCGGCTCCCGCCGCACGGGCCGCGGAGCAGAAGCATGACTGAGGACTACTCGGTTCAGACGCCGGAGCAGAAGTCCCTGATCGGCAGGCTGCTTCGGTTCTGCATGACCAACAAGCTGGTCATTGCGTTGCTGGTTTTGTTCATCGTCGCCGCCGGCTTGCACTTCGCCCCCTTCGACTGGGACCTGGGCGGCATGCCGCGCGACCCGGTGGCCACCGACGCCATTCCCGATATCGGCGAGAACCAGCAGATCGTCTTCACCGAGTGGATGGGGCGAAGTCCCCAGGATGTCGAGGATCAGATCGGTTACCCGCTGACGGTGGCCCTGCTGGGCCTGCCGAAGGTCAAGACGGTCCGGAGCTACTCGTTCTTCGGATTCTCGAGCATCTACGTGATCTTCAAGGAAGGGGTGGACTTCTACTGGTCGCGCAGCCGCGTCCTGGAGAAACTCAACTCCCTGCCGGCGGGCACGCTGCCCGAAGGCGTCGCCCCGGCCCTCGGGCCCGACGCTACGGCCCTGGGGCAGATCTTCTGGTACACGCTGGAAGGCCGGGACCGCCAGGCGCCGTGGGAAGGCGACGACTACGGAAGGCCCGTCGGCGGGTGGGACCTGGAGGAACTTCGGACCGTCCAGGACTGGTACGTCCGCTACGGCCTTCAGTCGGCCGACGGCGTCAGCGAGGTCGCCTCGGTCGGCGGTTTCGTCCGGGAGTACCAGGTCGATGTCAACCCCGACGCCATGCGGGCTTACGGCGTGACGCTGCCGGAGGTATACGCCGCCGTCAAGGGCTCCAACATCGACGTGGGCGCCCGCAGCATCGAGCTGAACAAGGTCGAGTACTTCATCCGCGGCATCGGGTTCATCAAGTCCGTCGCGGACATCGAGGACAGCGTCATCAAGACCAACGCCGACGTGCCCATCCGGATCAAGGAGGTGGCGAAGGTGACGCTGGGCCCGGCCTTGCGCCGGGGGGCGCTGGACAAGGAGGGGGCCGAGACGGCCGGCGGCGTCGTGGTCGCCCGCTACGGCGAGAACCCCTTGGCGGTCATCAAGAACGTCAAGGAGAAGATCGCCGAGATCTCGCCGGGCCTGCCCGCCAAGGCAATCATCGACACGTCCAGGGTAACCGCCGATCAGCTCCGCGACTTCGCCGGCCGGCATGGCTTCGCCGCCTACCGCGACGCGGAACTGGACCAGAAGGCCTGGCTGAAGTACCTGCGCCAGACGCCGCGCGAGCAATGGCCCGCGTGGGCGACGATCAGCCAGGTTACCATCGTCCCGTTTTACGACCGCACCGGCCTGATCTACGAGACGCTCGGCACCCTCAATGACGCCTTGGTGCAGGAGATCCTCGTCACGCTGGTGGTGGTCATCGTCATGATGGTCCACCTTCGCAGCAGTGTGTTGATCGGCGCGTTGCTGCCCCTGGCGGTGCTGATGTGCTTCATCGCCATGAAGCTCTTCCACGTGGACGCGAACATCGTGGCCCTGTCGGGCATCGCCATCGCCATCGGCACGATCGTCGACATGGGGATCGTCATCTGCGAGAACATCCTGCGACACCTGGACACCGCGCCGCCGGAAGCGCCCCGCCTGGAGGTGGTCCACCGCGCCGCCGCCGAGGTGGGCAGCGCGGTCCTGACGGCCGTGGCCACCACCGTGGTCGGCTTCCTGCCCGTTTTCACCATGATCGGGGCGGAGGGAAAACTCTTTCGCCCGTTGGCGTTCACCAAGACCTTCGCCCTGATCTCCTCTATCATCATTGCGCTGACGGTCATCCCTCCGGCGGCGCTGGTGCTGCTTGCCGGCCATATCGGCCGGAAGGCGATTCGCTGGGGCCTTTACGGCGGCGTGGCCGCGGCAGGGACCGTTCTGGCGGGGTACGGCCTGAGGCGCGGCAGCCTGGTGATCTCCCTGGCCGGGGCGGTGGTCGTCCTGTTCGCCGCTTACAGCATCCTCCGTGCGCGGCTGCCTGGCTGGCTCAACCGCCTGGCGCCGTGGACCGCCAGCGCCGCGGCCGTGCTGCTGGTCGGCGTGCTCTTGACCCAGGATTGGGAACCGCTCGGCCCCCAGCCAGGGATGTTGCGCAACTTCCTCTTCGTCGCCGTGCTGGTCGGCGGCCTGCTTGGCTTTTTCCACCTGTTCCGCGTGGCCTACCCGTACGTGCTGCGTTGGGCGCTGAACTACAAGATCGTCGTCCTGGGCGTCATCGGCCTGGTGATGCTGTTCGGCTTCATGGCCTGGCTGGGCATCGAGAGGACGTTGGGCTGGGTGCCGGCCGCCGCCGCGAGAATCGGCATCCCCGAGAAGACCGTTCGTTCGACGACCTTCTGGGTCAAGGGCACCGATCGGTTCCCCGGCGTGGGCAAGGAGTTCATGCCCACGCTGGATGAGGGGTCGTTCCTGTACATGCCCACGACGATGGTGCACGCCTCCATCGGCGAGGCCGTGGACGTGCTCAGCCAGCAGGACCAGGCCCTGACGGCCATTCCCGAGATCGAATCGGCCGTCGGAAAGATCGGGCGGGTGGACAGCCCGCTGGACCCGGCCCCGATCTCGATGGTCGAGACGATCATCAACTACAAGAGCGAGTACCGGATCGACAAGGCCGGCCGGCGGCTCAACTTCCGCCCGGCCGAGCCGGGCGAGCCCTCCGTGCAGGACGAGACGGGCACGAGCTTCGCCGCCAATGCGCACGGGGAACCCATTGTCGATCCCGACGGCCGGCCGTTCCGGCGGTGGCGGGCCGGCATTCGCACCCCCGACGACATCTGGAAGGAAGTCGTGAAGGCGGCCCAGATTCCCGGCACGACGTCGGCGCCAAAGCTCCAGCCGATCGCCGCCCGGATCGTGATGCTCCAGAGCGGCATGCGGGCGCCCATGGGCATCAAGGTCAGGGGGCCGGACCTGGAAACCATCGAGAAGGTCGGCCTTCAGATGGAGCAATACCTCAAGGAGGTGCCCAGCATCGAGCCGACGGCCGTCATCGCCGACCGCATCGTGGGCAAGCCTTACCTGGAGATCGTCCCCGACCGCGAGGCCCTGGGCCGCTACGGCGTAAAGATCCGGGACTTCCAGGACGTCGTCGAGGTCGCCATCGGCGGCAAGCGGATCACGACCACGGTCGAAGGGCGCGAACGCTTCCCGGTGCGCGTGCGGTACCAGCGGGAACTGCGCGACCAGATCGAGACGATGGGCAGGATCCTCGTGGCCGGCAAGGGCGGGGTGCAGGTCCCCATCAGCCAGCTCGCCCAGATCCGCTACGTCCGCGGCCCGCAGGTCATCAAGAGCGAGGACACGTTCCTCACCGGCTACGTCCTGTTCGACATGAAGTCCGGGAACGCCGAAGTGGATGTGGTCGAACAGGCCCAGGCCTATCTCCAGAGCAAGATCGACAGCGGCGAGTTCTCCCTGCCGCCGGGCGTCAGCTACGCCTTCGCCGGCAGCTACGAAAACCAGATCCGGGCACAGAAGACGCTCTCGATCGTCCTGCCCCTGTCGCTGTTCGTGATCTTCCTGATCCTCTACTTCCAGTTCCGTTCGGTAGCCACCACGCTGCTGGTGTTCTCCGGCATCTTCGTCGCCTGGTCGGGCGGGTTCATCCTGATCTGGCTGTACGCCCAGGACTGGTTTCTGAACTTCAGCGTCTTCGGCGTGGACATGCGGACGTTGTTCCAGGTGCACCCGATCAACCTTTCGGTGGCGGTGTGGGTAGGCTTCCTGGCGCTGTTCGGCATTGCCAGCGACGACGGGGTCGTGATGGGCACCTATCTGAAGCAGTCCTTCGCCGCCCGCTCGCCGACCGACGTCGACGGCGTCCGCCGGGCGGTGATAGCGGCTGGGTCGCGCCGCATCCGCCCCTGCCTGATGACCACCGCCACCACCATTCTGGCCCTGATCCCCGTGCTGACCTCGATGGGCCGCGGCTCGGACGTCATGGTCCCCATGGCGATCCCGAGCTTCGGCGGCATGCTCATTGAGATCATGACCATGCTCGTCGTCCCCGTGCTGTACTGCTTCGGCAAGGAAGTGTCCCTACGCCGGTAGTCGCGCGTCGCGTGGAAGGGCTGCCACAGGCTGCCGTCCCGGGCCGGACCGTGGACGTGACAGTCGGCGATGAACCAGTCGCTCAGGTCGAACATGGCGATCCTTTCCTCCCCGGCCTCGCTTCGTACCTTTCCAGGCACAGTGTTTCCCGTGGGTGCCACAGGCTGCTTGCAGCCTGTGC
>DASRZG010000257.1:0-4165 GCA_035686585.1 Phycisphaerae bacterium | reverse complement strand
GGCGGCGGCGACCTGGACATCCATCAGCCGGGAGGTGTTCAGCGTCGAGGCCGTCTCGAAAGCCCGCCAGGGGACGTTCTCGTCGGGGTTGATCTGCGTGAAGAACCCGCCGGTGGCGGCGGCGGCCTCCTTCATGAAGCTCCGCGCCCAGCGCTTGCCCACGCCGATGCCGACGTAGCGCGTGCCGGCGGGGATCGTCGCGATCAGCTTGTCCGTCCGCCGCTCGCCCAGCACGGCGATGCCCGTGCCGACGTGGACAAGGTGGGCGTTGCCGCCGTCGGCCAGGACGTCCCCGGCCGCCGCCAGGGCGCCCTCCAGGTCCAGCGCCCCGACCAGGTGGGAGCTTTCCAGGAAGGCGACCGCGGCCGCGACGTTCTCGCCGGTGACGGGCTGGGGCGTGGAGAAGAGGCTGCGCACGTGCGTGCCCGCCGCCAGGACGGCGAAGCGGTCGCCCGGCTCGGCATGGTCGAGCAGGTGCCGGATCACCTCGATCTGCGCCCGCGCCAGCAGCGGGTCGCGATCGCCGGAGGATTCGAACAGGAACACCCAGTCGCGCCTCTGCCGGGCGGCGTCGGCCACGGCCGCTAACTCGGGGCGGAAGCGGACCATCAGGTAGCGGTGCTTCTCGTGCTCGGCCGAGGAGAAGCGCCCCAGTTCCGTCGCGGCGGCCAAGGAGTCCTCCTTCTGCTGGACGTGCAGGACCAGGTCGTTGTCGGGAATCACCCTGGCCTGCTTGAAATCCACCAGCAGGTCGTCGCCTTCGGCCGACCCGGCCAGCTCGTGGGTGGGGCTGGACCATTTCAGGCCGGCCCCGGCGACGACGCGGGCGTGGAAGGACCACTCGCCCGCCAGCTTCATGCTGTGCCCGCCGGGCAGGCGGTACTCGGTCCGGCCGTAGAGGGTCTCCAACCGCTGGGTGTAGCTGAGGATGATCCGCTTTTCCTGCCGCCCTTCGAGGGGGAAGACGCGCATCTTGAAGGTGGTGCCGTCGACCCACTCCAGCAGGGCGGGATCGCGGCGTGTGTACATGATGTCCTCGAAGACGTACCGGGCGTGCTCCCGCTCGGCCATGCCGCCCTCCATCAGCCTGCCGTTGACGTACATCGCCAGGCGCGAGATGGACGCGTCGGGCGGCAGCGGGAAGTAGAACGTACCCTCCAGCCGCCAGGGCGTGTGGTTGAAGTAGGTCTGGTCGATCGTCGTGCGGGCGAATCCGTCCTCGATGTGGACGTCCACGTGGTATGTCCGCAGGGAGAGCTTCGCCTCCTGCCCGGACGGGTCCAGGGCGATCAGCTCGCCGCCGCGGTGCTCGGAGGCGGGCACCAGCGGCGAGCCGGCCGCGGCCACCAAGTCGCGCGTCCAGCCCAGCTCGTAGGAGGCGCGGGGGATGGCCGTCAGCCTCTCCCCGTCCCGCCCGCACGCGAGCTGACGCCCGCTGTGGACCAGCGAGCCGTAGCCGCTGACGGCCACCGCTCCCTGGGTGACCAGGACGTCGGTGGCCTGCCCGTTCGCCCGGACGGCGAACTTCGTGCCCACGGCGGTGACCTTCCGCCCGGGGGCCTCGACCACGAACGGAGCGGACCCGCCCGCCGGGGCGGCGCGGTGGGCGACCTCCACGTAGATCTCGCCCCGGTCGAGCTTCAGGTCCCTGTCGCCGCGGACGATCAGCCTCGTGCCTTCGTTGACGTACACGACCGACCCGTCGGCCAGCGTGACCCGCCTCCGCTGCCCCCGGCCGGTATCGACAATCGACCCGACCGCGGTGGTCTCGACGGGCCCGGCCGCGGCAAGCGCCCGGGGCTTAAGGCCTTCCAAACGGCCGGTCGGGGGTCTGGGCGTCACGAGCCGATCCGGGTCGCGCCGGGGCGTTTCGGCGGGGCGGAACGTCAGAGCCTGCGACAGCAGCATCCCCAACCCGATCAGCGCCGCCGCCGCGGCCGCCCAGCGGAGCGCCCTGGCGGCGCGCGGGGCGATCCTCAGGTCGATCGGCTGTGCCGGCGCGGAGCGGTCGGCCGCCGCGGCCTGCATGCGGGCGCGGACCTGCTCGGCGAACTCCGGGTCCGGCGTCTCGGGCTCGTAGGCGGTGTTCAGCAGACGTTCGACGTTCTGCTCGGCCACGCCCTGGCGGTCGTGGCGGTCGTCGGAAGGATGTGAATTCGATGTCATGGTGAGTTCTCCCACGGGTCAGTGAGCGGCTTCGATGTCGAGGTTCCGCGCCAAGGCCAGGAAGGTGGTCCGGAAGGCGGCGCGGGCGCGTCCCAGCAGCGATTCGACCGCCTTCTCCGAGAGGCGCCAGGCGTCGGCGATCTCGCGGACGCTCCGGCCGAGGACGTACTTGGCCTCCAGGGCGCTGCCGTACCGGGGCGGGAGCTGGCTCATCGCGGCGTTGACCATCCGGCGAGTCTCCTCCCGGCGCAGCACCTCCTCGGCGAACGGCTCGTTCTCCAGGCGGGCGTAGACCGCCAGCAGTTGCTTGTCCATGCGGTTCCAGAGGGCCTCCAGGCTCGCGGTGGCGGGCCGGCCTGCCAGCGCACGCCGGATCTCGTTGCGGGCCAGGCCGGTCAGCCAGCCGAAGATTTGCCCCCCGCTGCGGTGCGGATCGTATCGGTCCAGGTCGCGGATCGCCCGCAGCAGCGTCTCCTGGACCACGTCCTCGCACAGGTGCCGATCCCCGCCGAGGCGGTACAGGCAGAATCGGTAGAGCGGGGTGAGCATCGCGTCCGCCAGCTCCCCCACCGCCCGCTCATCGCCGGCCAGGGCCTCCGTTCGCCAACGGGCGTCGAATGTCGCTCTCAATGGATCGTCTCCCAAATCCACAGAACCAGCGCGCTGTCATATTGTCATGTCATGCGGGGAGAGAAATCCCTCGGATAATCCGCGAGGATCCGCATGCGGGCGTCCGGGTATCGGGACCCGGGCGCGCTCCCCTCGCCCTGTTTAACCGCGACCCGCTGGGGAGCGCGTCAGCTGCCAGACCCGGCACGCCCGCATGCGGACACCCCGCACCCTGGACTCCGGGGGGAGCGACCCCCACGTCGGGCCCCAGATATCCGCAGCGGAGGCGCTCGCCCCGTTCGGTCTCCGCGGGGGGCGAGGCGTCGTACGCATGCAGGCGTCCAGGGTCCGGAGGCGGACGCGCTCCCCTGCGGGTCGCGGTTAAACGGGTCCCGGGGGAGCGCGTCCGCATCCAGGCGTTCCGGATCCGGCGGCTGACGCGTTCCCCTCCGGCTCCCGGCCACACTGTGGACCGGATCCGCTGTCGCCGGTACGATGCCCGCCAGGGAAGGAGACTCGCGATGGTCCTCGCCTCTCACGTGATCTTCGCCGCGTACGGGTTCTGGTTGCTCAACGATCCGCGGGGGTCGTGGTCGGACTTTGTCGGCGCCTGGGAGTTGCTGAAGTTCGGCAAGGCGACGCCGACCTATGCCCGCCGGTCCGTCCCCGACAGGCCTGACGACGAGCAGGCCCGCCTGGCCGCCAAGGAGGCCCTGAAGTACCCGCCCGTCAAGTTCACCGGCGCCCAGGCCCGCGCCGTCGGGCGCGGGTTCGCCGCTTTGATCGACAAGTCCGCCATTACCGTCCGCGCCTGCTCGATCCTGCCGGAACACGTGCACATGGTCGTCATGCGGCACGATTACGAGGTGGAGAAGATCGTCAATCTACTCAAGGGGGAGGGCACCCGGGAGCTGGTCAGGGAGGGGATCCACCCGCTGGCGCGGTACGCTTCGCCTGGCAAGCGCCCCCCGAAGGCGTGGGCACGCGGGCAATGGAAGGTGTTTCTGGACACCCCCGAGGACATCGAGCGGGCGGTGAAGTACGTGGAGGACAACCCCGTCAAGGAAGGCCTCTCACCGCAGTCCTGGCCGTTTGTGAAGCGGGCGGAGGGATGAGGCACGCCGGCGGTCGCCGGCGCCCCGCATGCGGGCGTCCAGATACCCGTAGCGGACGCGCTCGCCCAGGTCCGTTTCACCGCGACCCGGAGGGGAGCGCGTACGCATCCCGGGGTCCAGGGTTGGGCGGCGTACGCGCTCCCCTGCGGGTCGCGGCGAAACGGGGGTGAGGGGGCGTCGGCCGCATGCCGAGGGCCGGGGTCCGGCGGCGGACGCGCTCCCCTCCGGGTCGCGGTTAAACGGGGCGAGGGGAGCGCGGCCGCATGCCAGCGTCC
>DASRZG010000256.1:0-11699 GCA_035686585.1 Phycisphaerae bacterium | reverse complement strand
GAAAACGCCCACGCGGCCAAGCGCGTGGGCGTTGGGGGCTTGCGGATCTCGTTGTGGTCTATGCCGACCGCGCCAGCCGCTGGGCGGCGGGTCGGCGCTGGGGGTTCAGGGCGTTCTGCCGGGCGTTGAGGATGGCCACGTGCAGCTCGGAGGGGTGGAGGATGGGCTTAAACAGCACTTCGTGCCCGCCCCGCTGCCAGGCCTGCCAGGCCTTGTCAAACCGCTCCAGCACGCTGACCAGGACGATGGCGGGGCGCGGCAGAATCCCCTCCAGCCTCTCCAGCATGTCCCCCTGGCAGACTTCCTCCAACTCGACGTTGATCAGGATCACGTCGGGCCGAAGCTGCTCGGCCCGCTCGAAAGCCTCGGCCGAATCGGCCTCGGAAGAGACCTGATGGCCCTTGGACTCCAGGATCCCGCTTGCCTGGCTGACAAAGTACCAGTCCGAATCGACGATCAATACCTTCATGGACACCGCTGACTCCTTACCAGGCGACCCGCTCAACCGTCAGGTGCGACGGCCGGCACCGGGGAGCGGTCGCTCCGTGTCCGATCTCCCGCTCACACGAAGGTATTCGGCAGGAATCCGCTAACTCTTGAGTTCCCCCGCCCCAGGTTCCGGCACCAACGGCAGGGCCACCACCTCCAGCGGCGCCAGGGCCAGCAGTTCGGGACGTTCGTGGCCTTCGCACCTGCGCCGGGTCATGCTGCCGCCTCCTGTGTGGATGAGTTGCCGGCGCCCCCCCCGGCTGGGAAGAACTCCCCATTCCGCTGCCGGAATCGGCTGAAGGTTGCCCTTCAACTGCCCGGGATGGAAGATACTCCGGGATCGCGAAATCGTCAAGGCCCCCCCCGGCCTGCGGAGGACGGAATATTCCAAAATCGGTACGATACGCCGGTCTGGCGGAACGGTTTAGGACAAAGGACCCTGGCCCCGTGGGCCCGCCGGCGCGTTCCAGGCGGCGGGCAGGGGCCGTGTACGGACCCCGTTTCTGGAGAGGAGTCTATGGCGCCTGAAGACGTTTCGGCCGACGGGCTCAAGGACCTGACCGACCGGATCATCGCGCAGCTCCGGCAGGTGGTGGTGGGCCAGGAGCAAGCTACCGAACAGGTCCTGACGGCGTTTCTGGCCGGCGGGCACTGCATGATCACGGGCACCCCGGGCGTGGGCAAGACGCTGCTGATCGCCTCGCTGGCGCGGATCATGGACCTGTCGTTCAAGCGGATCCAGTTCACCCCGGACCTGATGCCCTCGGACATCACCGGCACGGAGATCCTCGAAGAGGACCTCTCCACGGGCCGGAGGGAGATGCGTTTCGTCCGCGGGCCGGTCTTCGCCAACATCGTCATGGCCGACGAGATCAACCGCACGCCCCCCAAGACCCAGGCGGCGCTGCTGGAGACCATGCAGGAAAGGCAGGTTACGATCGGTGGCCGGACTTGGCCGCTGGAGCAGCCCACCTTCGTGCTGGCGACCCAGATCCCCTTCGAGCAGGAAGGCACCTACCCGCTGCCGGAGGCCCAGCAGGACCGGTTCATGTTCAACGTGCGGATGGACTACCTCCGCGAGGACGACGAAGTGGCCGTCGTGCGCCGCTCCACCGGCGGGGCGACCACGGAGCTGAGCACGCTGGTGGACAAGGTCCAACTGCTGGCGTTTCAGGAGCGGATCCTCGGCGTGGCGGTGCCCGATTCGCTGGTGGAGTACACCGTGGACCTGGTCGCCTCCTCCCGCCCGGAAAGCGAGACCTCCCCCGACTTCATCCGCCAGTACGTGGCCTGGGGCGCGGGCGTGCGGGCGTCCCAGTTCATCACCCTCGGCGCCAAGAGCCGGGCGGCCATGAACGGGCGGATGACCGTCCGGGCCGAGGACGTCCAGGCCGTGGTCGCCCCCGTCATGCGCCACCGCATCGGGCTGAGCTTCCGCGCCGACGTGGACCGGGTGACCGTCGAGGACGTGATCCGCCGGCTGGTGGAGGCGGCGCCCGTGCCGGCCGGGGCGGCGTAGGCGGCCGGCGATGGTCCGGCCCGTCCCGTGTTCGCGAAACCGCAAGCGGCAAGACCCGTGGAATGGAAGACGTGGCAGGAAGGCGTCCAGCATGATCAAGCCCACCGAACCGTTTGAAGAGGCGATCGACGAGAAGCGAGCGGCCGAGATGATCGAGCGGCTCAAGACCGGCCGGCAGAAGATCCTTTCGCAGATTCGCCGGGTGATCATCGGGCAGGTCGAGGTGGTCGAGCAGGTGCTGCTGAGCTTTTTCGCCGGCGGGCACTGCCTGATCACGGGCGTGCCGGGCCTGGCCAAGACGCTGCTGATCAAGTCCATCGGCGACACGCTGGACTTGAGCTTCCGGCGGATCCAGTTCACGCCCGACCTGATGCCCTCGGACATCACCGGCACGGAGATTCTGGAAGAGGACCGCTCCACGCGCCGGCGGAACACCAAGTTCCTGCCGGGCCCGGTCTTCGCCAACATCATCCTGGCCGACGAGATCAACCGCACCCCCCCCAAGACCCAGGCGGCGCTGCTGGAGGCGATGCAGGAGCACCAGGTCACCGTCGGCGGGCAGACCTACACCCTCGACGAGCCGTTCTTCGTCCTGGCGACCCAGAACCCCATCGAGCAGGAAGGCACCTACCCGCTGCCGACGATCCAGCAGGACCGGTTCATGTTCAGCGTGATCATCGGCTACCTGCCCCGGGCGGACGAGGTCGCGGTGGTCAACTCCACCACCAGCAAGCGTCCCGACTCCCTGGACTGCGTGATGCACGGGGAGGATCTGCTGACCTACCAGCGGATCGTCCGGGCGATTCCCGTCGCCGAGCCGGTGGCGCGGTACGCGGTCCGCCTGGCCGGCTGGAGCCGCCCGAACCGGCCCGAGGCGCCGGAGTTCGTCAAGGAATACGTCTCCTGGGGCGCCAGCCTGCGGGCGTCGCATTACCTGGTGCTGGCGGGCAAGGCCCGGGCGGTGCTGGACGGGCGGTTCGGCGTCTCCGTCGGCGACATCCAGTCCGTCGCCCTGCCGGTCCTGCGGCACCGGATTATCACCAACTTCCGCGCCGAGGCCGCCCACGTGCGCTCCGAACAGATCGTCGAACGCCTGCTGGAGGTGGTGCCCAAACCCAGCAGCGGGCTGTAGGAATGGGCCGCCGGCTCCGCCGGAAGGCCTGGCCGTGCGAACGAGGCGCAACGAACGCAGAGAAAGCAGCCAGCCGTGCCCGAACAGCAACAGACATCGTTCAAGTACCTCGACTTCGACACCCTGGGCCGGATCCGCAACATGCACCTGCTGGCCAAGACGGTGGTCGAGGGGTTCATCCTGGGCCTGCACCGAAGCCCCTACCGGGGGTTCTCGGTGGAGTTCGCCGAGTACCGCCAGTACTCCCCGGGCGATGAGATCCGCCACCTGGACTGGAAGCTCTACGGCAAGACCGACCGGTACTACGTCAAGCAGTATGAGGAGGAGACCAACCTCAACTGCCACATCCTGCTGGACACCTCCGGATCGATGGGCTACGGCTCCGGGGCGGTCACCAAGCTCCAGTACGGCTGCTACCTGGCGGCGGCGCTGGCGTACTTCATGATGATGCAGCGGGACTCCACCGGGCTGGCGCTGTTCGACACCCAGATCCGCTCCCTCATCCCGCCGCGAAGCCGCCAGACCCACCTGCACCTGATGCTGGCCGAGCTGGAGAACCTCAAGGGCTCCGGCGCCACCGGCCTGGGCAAGCCCCTGCACGACCTGGCCGAGGGCATCAAGCGCCGCGGGCTGATCGTGCTGATCTCCGACCTGTTCGACGAGCCCGAGGACGTCCTCAGCGGCCTGCAGCACTTCAAGTTCCTCGGCAACGACGTGATCGTCTTCCACATCGCCGACCAGGCGGAGCTGGAGTTCCCGTTCGACCGCGTCACGGAGTTCATCGACCCGGAAACCGACGAGCGGATCGTCACCGCCCCCAGCCGGGTCCGCGGCGAGTACCTGGCCGAGATGGAGGCGTTTTACGACGTCTTCCGCCGGGGCTGCGCGGACCTGCGGGTGGATTACAAGCTGCTGGACACGTCCACCCCGCTGGAACTGGCCCTTTCGGAGTACCTCTACCAGAGGAGCCGACGGTTCTGATGCTCAACCTGCACGCGATCAACCCGGCCTTCCTGGCGGCGTCGGCGGTGGCGCTGGTGCCGATCATCCTGCACCTGGTGACGCGCCGGCGGCGCCAGCGCGTGGTGTTCGGGTCGGTGCGGTTCCTGCGGAAGATGTCCCAGCGCGTGGTCCGCCGCCACCGGCTGACGGAGTTGATCCTGATCCTCCTGCGCGTCGCGGCCCTGCTGCTGGTGGCCCTGGGGTTCGCCCGGCTGTTCTTCTACGCCGCGGGCGACCGGGCCTTCGCCGGGGGCGCCTCGGCCGAGGGCGCGGTGCTGGTGCTGGTGGACAACTCCTATTCCATGTCCCGCGGCGACCGCCTCCGGCGCGCCCGCGCCGAGGCCCGGAAGGTGGTCGAGGCCGCCGGGCCGCTGACCCGCGTGGCCGTGGCCGAGTTCGCCGGCGCCATCGCCGAGACGGCCGACTTCGACGCGCCCCGGCGCGAGGCCCTGCGCCGGATCGATTCGATCCAGCCCTCCTACCGGCCCACCCGGCTGGGGATGGTCCTGCAGCGCGCCGGCGAGCTGATGGCCGGCCGGGGCGAGCCCCTCCGGCGGATCGTCCTGATCAGCGACTTCCAGCAGAGCTCGTGGGACCAGGGTCGGGACGACCGGCTTCCGCCCGGGGTGGACCTGGAGACCCGGCCCGTCGCCGAGGCCGCCGAGGCCGCCAACGTCTTTGTCGACGGCGTCCAGGCGCCCTCGCTGGCGGTGGCGGGCGGCTTCCGCGAGCCGATCTCCGCGCGGATCGCCAACCGGACGGACCAGACCATTCCCGACGCCGCGGTGACGCTGACCGTCGACGGCAAGGCGGTCGAGACGCGGCAGGTGACCATCCAGCCCCGCTCCGACGCCCTGGTCCGCTTCCCGCTGACCTTCACCGCCGCCGGGGAGGTGACCGGCACGATCGCCATAAAGTTCGACGACGCCATGCCCGCCGATAACCAGGGATGGTTCGCCGTCCAGGTCGCCCCCAAGGCCCGCGTACTGCTGGTCAACGGCGACCCGGACCCCAGCAGGGTCCGCAACGACGGGTTCTTCCTGCGGACGGCCCTGGCGCCGACCACCCCCGGCCGGCCCAGCCCGTTCGAGGTCCGCGAGGTCACCCCCGACCGGCTGACGGGCGAAGACATCCGCGGCGTCGAGGCGGTGGTGCTGGCCAACGTGGATACGATCCCCGCCCCGGCCGTCGAGGCTTTAACCGAGTTCCTCTACGCCGGCGGCGGGGTGGCCCTGCTGCCGGGGGGACGGACCGATCCGGACCGGTTCAACAAGACCTTCCGCTCCGGCGCCGAGCCGATCGCCCCCTGCCAACTGTGGAAGCCCGCCCTCGCCGACGGGGACGACCCGGTGATCATCACCTGGACCGACCGCCGGCACGATATCTTCCGCCTGTTCGCCGGGCCCCGCCACGGCGACATGGCGGTGGCGGAGTTCCGCCAGTACTTCCAAGTCAGGGACTCCCAGGCCGCCCAGGTCCTGGCCCGGTTCAGCAACGGGCATCCCGCCCTGCTGGAGATGCTTTGCTCCCGCGGCACCGGCGCCGGGGCCACCGGCCGGAGCGTGCTGTTCACCTCCCCGGTGGACCTGGAATGGAACGACCTGTGCCTGAAGGGCGTGTTCGTGCCCTTCGTCCACCAGTTGAGCCTCCGCCTGTGCGCCGAGCGGTCGGGCGGGTGGTCGCGCGACCTGATCGTCGGCGACGAGGCCGTCATCCCGCTGGGCAGCCAGGCCAAGGACGTCCGCGTCCTCGGCCCGGACGGCAAGGAGGCGGAGGCGGGAGTGCCCGAAGACGGGCGCGTGCGGTTCACCCCGGCGGCCCCGGGCCTCTACCAGCTCCAGTACCAGGGCGGGCAGGCGCGATTCGCCGCCAACCTCGCCCCCGGCGAGGCGGACCTGACCGAAATGGACGTGAAGGTCCTCATCTCCGCCGTCCGGTCGAACACGGCGACGGCGCGGTCTTTGGGCGGGGCCACCGTCCTGTCCGCCCGAACCGCCGAGGAGCGCGTGGAGCAGTCCCAACGGATCTGGGTGTACCTGATCGCCGCCGCCCTGGCCCTGCTGGCCGTCGAGATGATCCTCGGCGCCCGCGCGGCCGCGGCATAGCGGATTTCCGATTGGCGATGGAGCAGCGGCGGGGAAACATCGGCCGCCGCCATTCGTTCAAATGAATGTGTGGCGCACATCGCCCGAATCGGAAATCGAGAATCGACCATCGCTTCTGATGAAGGCCGGTTGGGTCCCGCCGGCGGAAACGGAGCCAAGCCATGGCAATGCAGACAGACCAGTTCCAACAACGTCTGGGCCGGCTGCGAAGGCGGTACAAGCTGGCGGCCGCGGTACGGGGGCTGCTGCTGGTGCTCACCGAGGCCCTGGGGTGTTTCCTGCTGCTGATGCTGCTGGACTGGGTGTACGGCATCAGCGGAACCGTCATGATGGGATTGTGGACGGCCGCGGTGGCGGCGCTGGCGGTGCTGGCGGCCGCGCAGATCGTCGTGCCGTTGTGCCGGCGGATCGACGACGAGCAGATCGCCCTGCTGGTCGAGGAGCGCGCCCCCGAGTCCGTCCAGGGGTCGGTGATCACCGCCCTGGAAGAGACGGCCGAGACCCGCGGCGGCCTGCACCAGTTCATCGCCCGGTCCGTCATCCATGACGCGGTCGACCGGATGGACCGCTCCAAGCCCGGCCTGGTGGCGAACCTGGCCCGGCTGAAGAAGTACGCCATCGTCGCGGCCGCGGCGGTGGTGATCTTCGCGGCGACGGGCCTGACCAGCCCCAGCTTCACCCAGCGGGGCCGGCGCGTGATCTCCCCGTGGGAGTCGATCGCCCGCCAGCGCCGGGAGGCCCAGCAGGATCGCGAGGCGGAGAAGGCCCGCGAGGATGCCCGCAACGCCAAGATCGAGTTCACGATCACCCCTGGCGACGTGTCCGTGCTCCGGGGCAAGAGCGTCCGGGTGGACGTGAAGCTCTCCCGCGAGCCGCAGGGGTCGCCCCAACTGTTTTGCCGCACCGCCGACGGCGAGCCGCGGGTGCTGGAGATGAACGCGATCGAATCCGTGCACGGGTTCTCCCGGGTGCTGACGGACATCAACGAGCCGCTGGAATATTGGGTGGTCGCCGACACGCACCCCTCGTCGGCCCATACCATCCGCGTCTTCGACCCGCTTCACATCCGCGGCATGGAGATCACCTATCACTACCCGGCCTACCTCCAGCACGACCCGGTGACGGCCTACAGCCCCAGCGGGGACATCGAGGTGGTCGCGGGCACGAAGGTGGACCTGAAGGTGGTCGCCAACAACCGCCTGGCGGGCGGGGAGCTGACCTTCGAGGATCAGCACACGCTGAAGCTGGCCCCCGGGGCCAAGGCTGAAGACGGCGCCTCGGCCAGCTTCACCGTCGACAAGGACACCTCCTACACCCTGGCGGTCGCCGACGACAACGGCCAGAAGGCGGAGGCGGGCACGTTCTACTACGTCAAGGCCCTGCCCGACGAGGCCCCGACCATCGAGCTGACCAGCCCGAAGGTGGACATGTCCGTCCACCCGCTGTGCGAGGTGACCTTCGCCGCCAACGTCGGCGACGACTACGGCATCCGGGACGCCGTGGTCAAGGCGGACCTGTTCCGCGGCGCGACCAAGACGCCGCTGAGCTGGCCGATGAAGGTGGCCGACAAGGCCGGCGGGCAGAAGAACGTCAAGGACGGCACGGCCGAGTACGTGCTGGAGCTGGACGGGGCCAAGTCCGAGATGAAGGTCGGCGACATGATGTTCTATCACGTCGAGGCCGCCGACGCGAAGGGCCAGTCCGTCCGCACCGACGTGTACTTCGTGAAGATGATGCCCCTGGAGACCGCCGCCAACTGGCCGGACTCCGTCGCCTCCCCCGACCTGCCCCACGAGGTCTTCAACGACCCGATGGACCTGATGCTGTTCATGGCGGCGGCGTGGAGCGTGGAGCGCCAGCGCGGCAAGATCCCCGCCGACCAGTTCAACACCCAGAGCGAGGGCGTCGGCGACCGCATGGCCGGCGGGCTGGGAGACCCGCCCGACTTCGCCCTGTTCTGGGGCTACGGCGGCGACCACGGCGTGGGCATGGCGGCCGCCAACCAGGACGAGGTCCTGGCCGCCGCCACCCAGCGGATCGACGTCGCCTACGGCCTGCTCAAGAAGCAGCATGAGCCGGGAAAGGCCGCCGGGGAGTTGCAGACCGCCCTGGCGCTGGCCGAGAGCGTCTTCCAGCAGAAGCGCCACGTCGCCCTGGAGCTCAACCCCGAGCCGATCCACACCGGCCAGCCCTCCAGCGGCTACAGCAACGATCCGATCTCCGAGCAGATCCAGTTCCGCTCCCCCTCGACGATGACCGACGCCCTGACCGCCTTCCAGCAGCCGGACAACCCCCCGAGACTGCTGCCGCCCGACTACCGCCGGGCCCTGAAGATCAAGCAGCGCCAGGGCAGCCTGACCAAGCAGATCAAGGTGGCCGGGGAGATCTACGCCTCCGAGGAGCAGCTCATCGAGATGGCCAAGGAGCAGCTCGGGCAAATCCAGCTCCGCGAGGCGGTGGACCCCAACTCCCCGAACGATCCGTCCGTGACGGCCGGGCTGACGGGCGAGGAGATCCGCGTCGACAAGCGGGCGATCCCGTACAAGGAGCTGGCCAGCTCCGGGGCCACGCCCGAGGACCAGATGCAGTTGCCCACGCCCAAGATCGACAAGGTCAAGGGCCTGCCGGGACAGAAGATCCCCGACAACAAGCGGCGCGGGGGGCCCAACCCCTTCACCACCCAGGCCCAGTCCAGCAGCCCGGGCGAGGGCGACGACGAGCCGGAGCCGGACCAGAGCGATCCCGACCGCAAGCGCCAGCGGCGCGAGCCGTCCCAGGGCGGCGGCGCCGGCTCTTCCAGCGGCGACCCGGAAATGGCGATGCGAGACCCCAACCAGCGCGAACAGGCGGCCATGGCCGCCCTGGCGGGCAGTCAGGCCGACCAGGCCCTGCGGGCGCGCGAGCTCGCCCGTGACGTGGCCAAGACCATGGACGCCGACGACGCCATCAGCAAGGCGGCGGTGGGCAACCTCCGCGACGCCGCCGGCAAGATGGAGCAGGCCGCCGGCGACTTCCGCCGCGGCGACGTCCGGGGCGGGCTGGCCAAGGCCATGCACGCCCAGGAGGCGATGCGTTCGGCCATTCGCCAGCTCAACATCGGGCAGTACGACTCGCTGGCCGCGGCCGTGGCCGCCGCCCAGAACGGCGCCGCCGCCCTGGCCGCCAACCAGGACCGCGTCGCCGAGGGCACCCGCCGCGTGGGCGAAGAGGTCAACGATCTGACCGGCAAGCCCGCCGGCGCCACGCCCGGCGAGGGCAAGCCGGCCGAAGGCAAACCCAGTGAAGGCAAACCCAGTGAAGGCAAACCCAGTGAAGGCAAACCCGCCGAAGGCAAGCCCAGCGAAGGGTCTCCCGGCCAGGGCCGGCCGGGAACGGGCGAGGCCGTCGCCGGCAAGGACCCCGAGGCCCCCGCCGCCGGAGGAGGCGGCGAGAAGGCGCCCGACCGCAAGGACGTCCTGAAGGCCATGGCCGCCGACCCGCGCATCGGGCCGAGGATCACGGGCCTGGCCAAGCAGCAGGCCGACCTGGCCAAGGACCTCCAAGGCTTCGTCGGCTACGTCGAAGAGTTGAAGACATGGGCCGACAAGGCCCAGAAAGACCGTGTGGCCGGGTCGCTGAGCGACGTCACCGGCGACTTGAAGCGCAACGAGGCCGAGCAGAAGATGATCGACGCCGCCATGGGCCTGGCGGGGCAGGACATCCAGGGCGCCCGCGACGCCCAGCAGCAGGTGGCCAAGGCGCTGGATCAAGCCACCTCCAATCTCCAGACCGCCAGTGATCTGCTGGCGGGGACGCCCGCCGGACTGCTCCGCCGCGCCGCCAAGGACGCCAACCAGGTCGGCGAAGACGTCCGCCGCCTGGCCGGCCTCAGCGGCCCGGCACAAGGCAACGGCCAGAAGGACGCCTCCGGCCAGGGCAAACCTCGCGAGGGGACCCCCGCGGGCACCCAACCGGCCGAAGGCAACCCGGATCTCGCTCAAAACGGCCAAGCGAAGCCCAACGAGGGCCAGACCGGCCAGGGGACCCCCGACGCCTCCCTCGCCCGGCAGCTATCCGGGCAGGACCCCAGCAGCGACCCGCAGGGGTCGGGCTCCGGCGGCACCAACCGCGACATCGGCGAGGTGTGGATGCGAACCCGCCGGCTGGTGGACACCCTCCGCAAGGAACAGCTCGCCGAGAGCCAGACCATCCGCCTGCTCGATCGCCAGAGCGATGACCTCAAGACGTTCCGCAGGATGTTCGAGAAGGCCCGCCAGGCCGAGGCCGGGCGGTTCGCGGATGTCGCCATCGGCGTGGGCACCAGCCTGGAAGAGGCCCTGGCCGAGGCCATGTCGGCCAAGCGGCTGGCGGCCGCCCGGACGGAAGAGTGCCCGCCGCAGTACCGCGCGTTCGTCAACGCGTATTTCGAGGCCCTCAGCAGGGCGGCGGCGGATGCGGAATAGCCGCCCCCGGCCCCGGGAGTAACCGCAGGTGTTTGAATGGCTTTTCAAGGTTCCCCTGGACAGCTTCGCCGACGGCGAGTTGGTCTTCGCCGGCGCCGCGCACTGGACGATCGTCCTGCTGGCGGCGGCGGTGGCGGGGGCGCTGGGGTGGTTCTTCGCCGCCCGCAGGGCCCCGTCCAATATCCCCAAGCCCACCCGCTGGGTGCTGGGGGCGCTGCGGGCGCTGGTGCTGGCGTTGCTGGCGGCGATCCTGTTCCACCTGGTGCTTCGGGTGCCCCAGCCGCAGCGGCGGAGCGTTTTCACGGCCGTGGTGGTGGATGATTCCCGCTCGATGCGGATCCCGGACGTCCCCGCCGACGGCAACACCCGGATCACCCGCCTGGCCGCGGCCCGGACGCTGCTGGGGGCCGGTGAGCAGGACGGCGCCGGTGGACTGGTCCACGACCTGGCCGGGGTGTGCCCGGTCAAGCTGTTCAAGTTCTCCTCGGCCGGCGAGCGGATCGACCGCGTGGCGGACGTGACGGGCACGGGCCCGCGGACCAACCTGTATGCCGCCCTGGACGTGGTGCAACGGAACCTGCGGAACGTCCCCGTGGCGGCGGTGGTGCTGGTCACCGACGGCGCGGACAACGCCGAGGGGAACCCGGTGGAGCTGGCCCGGCACATGGGCGGCCTGGGCCGCCCGGTGTACGTGATCGGCCTGGGCGACCCCACCCCGCCGGCGGATTACGAGGTCGTCCGCGTCCACGCCCCGCGCGAGGTGCGGGCGAACACCGCCGTCGACGTCCACGCCAACGTCCGGGCCGCCTCCCCCGATCGCCCGTTCGAGGTGATCCTGGAGCGCGACGGCGAGGAGCTGATGCGCAAGACACAGCTCACCACGCCGGGGGTCTACTTCTACCGGGTCGACCTGAGCTTCCAGGCAGACCAGAAGGGCAAGCAGACCTACACCATCCGCATCCCCGCCGCGCCGGGCGAGACGATCGTGGACAACAACACCCTGTCGTTCC
>DASRZG010000255.1:0-2378 GCA_035686585.1 Phycisphaerae bacterium | reverse complement strand
GGGTCGAAGGCGACCCGCAGCACGTAGTCCTCCGGCAGGGGGCTGTTGCCCTTGTGGTGGCGGGTCCACCCGTCCGGGCCCTTGGCGGGGTCCCAGCACAAGAGCCCCACGTCGCTGCCCATCCAGATCCGCCCGTCCGCCCCGCGGGTGAGGCCGTGGATGACGGCCTTGGCGACCCCCTCGATCCGGATCGGCACCGGCGCCCACTTGCCCTCGGCGAGGACGAACAGCCCGGGCCGGTTGAAGACGGAGACGTACGTCCGGCCGCCGGCGCGGAGGATCTGGTTGATCTGCTTGCCGGGCAGCTTCTCGTCGAGGGCCAGCCACTGCCTCAGCGTCCCGTCCGGCTTGATCAGGCCCATCCCGCGGAAGCACGTGAACCACATCCCGCCGTCGGGATCGGCGTGGAGGTCGTAGATCGTGTTGGCGATCAGGGCATCCTCGCCCTTGCGCCACACCCGCCAGGTCCGACCGTCGTAGTGGTTCAGGCCGTTGTTGGTCCCCAGCCACATCCCGCCGGCCGGGTCGGCGGCCAGGGCGTAGGTGTAGCGCGAGCCGACCTGCGAGTTGTGGGGCGCGAAGTGCGTCCAGCCGCGGTTGGACGCCCCGTCCGCCTGCACGAAGAAGGCATACTGCAGCGTGCCCTGGAGGGCGTCGGCGTTGCGGACGGTCACGGTGTGCGGCCCGACCGAAAGGGCGGCCGGGGCGGCGAAGGTCATCTTCCCGCTCGACACCCGCTCGCACGGCACCTCCGTGCCGTCGACCAGCAGGCTGGCGCCCTCCTTGAACGCGCTGCCGAAGACCGTCATCGTTGCCGACTGCCCGCGGGCCAGCCGCTGCGGCTCGACGCGATCGAGAAGCGGGGTCCTGTCGGCGGGGAAGTGCTGCATCGGCACCACCCAGTAGTCGTAGCCGCACTCGAACGCGCAGGCGTGGCCCTTGGCGGCGTAGTCGGCGTGGTACGCCTCGATCTTGTCCGTCGTCTGGCCCGGCAGGGCGTCGACGTGGTTGTGCGCCTGGCCCTTGAACCACTTGCCGGCCGGCGGGTAGGGATTCTGCAGGACGGGCCCGGCCGAAAGCAGGAACGGCTGGGTCATCGCCGCCCGGTTGCCGGCCGTGATGATGCAGCGGACGAAGGGGCAGCGGGCGGGGTCGTCGGTGCCGTCGGCGGCGTTGAGGGTATAGCTGCTGCTCGTTACGCCCTTGTCGCCCTTGACGCACTTGCCCTGCCCCGGCTGGCTGCTCATCTGGGCGGCCTCGACGCCGTACCGCGTGGGCACGCAGAACTGCCCGGCCTTGAGCCACTGGACGTCGCAGGCCTGGGCGGCCGTGACGGTCAGGGTCGTCCCGGACACCTGGATGTCGGTGATCACCGGCCCGGTCGACACATAGAAGCCGCCGCTGCGGAGGGCGGCCTTGAGCGTTCGCTCGTTCAGGTCATTCAGGCGGACGGCCATCCACGACCGGTCGCCCTTCCGGCTGGAGTGGGTGTCGTCGGCCGCGAAGCCCCATATCACTCCCAGCCCCGCCTTGATCCGGGCGCGGAGGGCGCGGTCCCACCGCCCCCCGGCCACGCGCGAGAAGTCCCCGCCGTGGCAGACCTCCACGCCGGTCAGCCCCTTCAGCGTCGCCAGCGGCTCCTCCTGCCACCTGCCCGGGTGGGCGATGACGGTCAGGGCGCCGGTGCCGTCGGCGACGTAGCTGTGCAGGGGGTCGTTGGCCCAGTCGATGTGCTGCTGCGGCGTGTGCCAGGGGACGTCGGGGTTCTTGGCGGCGTTGAACAGCGTGGGCATGTGGCACGCCCAGCCGGGGTTGTCCTCCACGTACCGCCCGCAGTGCTCTGTGCCGCGGCAGGCGATCTTCGGCAGCGGCAGCGCCGGCCACGGCGGCTCGGCCGAGGGCAGCGTATCCGCCATGCTCATCAGACAGACTCCGATCATCAGCACAGCAAGTGTCCTGTTCATCCTCTTCGATCCAGCGGGCACGTCCGGTTCCTCCTGGCGTAACGCCCGTCGGTATGGTACACGAGGTCAGCGGTATGGTCGAGGGAATAGGCTTCCGTCGGATGCCCGGCTGCCCGCCCCCGGAAAGTGTTCGCGGCGGGCGTCCGCGTCGAAAGGAAAGGCAGCGCGAACATGGGGTCTCCAACACGACACATGCCGGGGTGGGTGATGAGTGCTCTGATGGCGGCCGGGCCGGGGGGCCTGCTCGGCGCCGAGGCCGATGCAGGGGCGGCATCCAAGCCCGCCGAGGAGTCGAAGCTGAGGTTCCCCACCTACGGAGTGGCCCTGACCGCGCCGTCGGGGTGGAAGCGGATCCCCGAGGGCGGGGGCTGGGAGTTGGCCAGGTGGACGCCGGCCGACAGGGCTGGCAGGGCG
>DASRZG010000254.1:0-10696 GCA_035686585.1 Phycisphaerae bacterium | reverse complement strand
GTCGGGGATCTGCTCGCGCATCTTGACCCACTCATGCCGCGCGGGCAGGGCGTACAGGCCCCAGTGGATGAACATGCCGAATCGATCGTGGACGAACCAGCTCGTGTTGCCGTCCGTGGCGGCGGGTCGGGCCATGTGCCTGCTCCTTTTCCTTGCAGGAGAGGATTGTAGGGTGCGGGGCGGACGAGGGAAACAGCATGGGCCGCAGAGGCGCAGAGATCGCAGAGAACACATGACGTATGAAGCTGCACTGCAGCACGTGCTGATGCTCGTGCCAATGGTTTTCTCTGCGCCCTCCGCGCCTCTGCGGCCCAGGACCGTCACGGCGACCAGCGGTCGGCGTTGGTGCCGATGTTGGGGTCGAGCTGGGCCGAGTTGAGGCCGCGGACGGACAGGTCGGCGAAGAGGACGTTCACGCTGCCGCGGTGGCGTTTGACCACCTTCTCCAGGGCCAGGCCGATGTCCTCGCCGCGGTTGGCGATGAGCTCGTTGTAGTCCAGCAGCACGACGGTGTCCGGGCCCAGGACGTACCGGCCAACCAGGTTGTTGATGCCGTAGTTGGTCCCCCCGCTTTTGATGTTGAAGGTCTTTCCCGTGGGTACGTTGCGGAAGTCCTCCCATCCGGGCACGACGCCGCCCCCGCAGCACAGCGACAGGACGCCCACGTACGGGCTGCTGGCGCCCTGGTAGCCGGTCGACATGTAGGTTCCCACGTACGGTGGGCGCTTGGTCACGCGGATCGTGATGTCGATCGTGCCGTTGTCCAGGTCCCAGTTGATGCCGTCCTCGAAGCCGTAATCGATATAGTCGGCCGTCTCGGAGACGATCCGGCAGAGGTAATCATCGGGATCGAAGGGGATGTCCACACCGGCCCCGCCGACCGATTTGCCGTCCCAGTTGGAGTGGATGAAGTAGTCGTTGATGCTGCCGCCCTTGTCGCCCTCCTCGGGGCACAGGTACATCCGCGGCGTGCTGACGACGTTCATGGGGACCCCGGGCCAGGACCGCGGCTGGAACAGCGGCAACCTGGGCCCACCCGGAGAGGGGGGCGTCGCGGCGTCGGCGGCCTGGAAGGCCTTGCCGATCTGATTGAGATTGCCCCGGCAGATGGCTGATAGCGCCAGATGCCGCGCCGCGTCCAGCGACGGGATCAGCATCGCCACCAGCAGGGCGATGATCGCCACCACCATCAGCAGTTCCACCAGCGTGAATGCGTTTCGTCTCATGACGGCTTGCCTCCCCTGTCCATCTCCGCCAGCGCCGCCCGAGCGACGGGGCTGGAGCGGATCTTCTGCACCAGTTGACCCCAGTCGGCGGTGCCGGGCGCCGGGGGGCGAACGAACCTTATCTTGAGTCGCCTGCCGACGGCATCCAGGGCTTCCCGCCGCACGGCCGGCGGGACCTGGGGGCTCTCCATGACCCGGACCAGCCACCCCAGCGCCCGGGGGCGGTCCAGCCGCCCCAGGCCCGTCGCTGCCGCCAGGCGGACCTTCTCGCTGGCATCTTCCGTCGCCAACCGGCCCAGGGCGTCGGCGGCGCGGTCGTCGCCGTACAGACCCAGCGTCACCGCCGCCCCGGACCGCACCTGCGGGTCGCCGTCGGCGATGGCCGCATCCACCACCGCCCGGTGGGCGGGGGAAACGAACCGGCCCAGCGCCACCAGCGCCGCCTGCCGGACCGACGGGTCCGCGTCGCCGGCGGCCGCGCGGGCGATGGCTTCGGCCGCGCCGCGGGGGCTGCGGTCGGCCAGCTCGGCGATCTGTTGGATGCGCTCGGCCGGGGTCTTGCCGTCGATCTCCGGGCGGTTCAGCCCGATCGCCACGACCGCCGCCAGCGCAATGCCAGCCGGCACGGCGACAAGGCATACCGCTTTCTTTGTGCTGCCTGGCCCAGACATGCCGATCCCGAACTGACCTGACGCGCCGGCTCCACATTCCGCCCGGTCGGCGGCCAACCTTCCTTGTGTAGATTAACGCAAGCCGCTGGGGTCCGCTTGTTTCTTTTTCGCGAAGATGCACCCCCAGCCCCTCACGGTGCCGCTCGGCCGTGCGGGTACTGGATCACGTGGACCGGCTCGATCGTCACCAGGCCCTCGCCGACCACCTCGTCCAGGAACGGCAGCAGCGGCTCGAGCTTGGCGGGGGTGTCCACGATCTCCACCACCACCGGCAGGTCCCCGCTGAGCCGTTACCTCCCCGCCCGCATCAGCTTGGCGTTGCACTCGCCGCCGTTGAGCACGTACAGCAGCGGCAGCGGGCGGTCGGTTCCTTCGATCCAATCGGGGCGCTCGGCCCACGGGGTTGACGAAAGGACGTTCGCCATGTCCATCCAGTACTGCAGTCGGGCGGGCGTCAGGCCCCACGTGGCGTGGAGGTGGTTGGCAGGCGGGTACTGCTTGTACTCGGTCATCGTCGCGTACTTCGGAGTCACGAACGTGTGCGGCCAGGTGTCCGTCGACGTCCGGCACACGGCGTCGGCAAGCGCGGGCGGGAGGTCAATGCTCTGGGCCTCGTCCCAGACCATGCTGAACATGCCGGACAGCGCGCTGTAGGCCATCCGCGCGGCGATCCCGGCAAGCCCGCCCGGGGAGACGAACGTCACCGAGTTGCCCCCGCCGGGGAAGTAGCCCGGGTCGGCCAGGGGCATCGACACCCGCGCCATCACCTCCGACGCCTTCTCCCCCGGCACGCCCGCCCAGTTGAAGCTGGCCGAGCCGGAGTTGTCCCCGTCCACGAAGCCGCGGGTCGCCCAGACGTCCTTGTTTGTGTGCTTGACGCCCAGCTCATCGGCGAGGGCCTGGCTCTCCCATGGCTCCCAGACCTTCCGGAAGTCCATGAACAGCGGCGGATTGCCCCCGCTCAGCCACGTCATGAACAGCATCGTCAGCAGCGCCTGCACGTCGGCCTCGGTGGCGTAGGGCAGCACGGCCTTGTTGCCGTTGTGGTCGAAGGTGGAGTTGAACAGGCTCTCCATCGCGTCGGCGACCGGCAGCGGCAGGCCGCGGGTGTCCGAGCCCCACTCCAACTGGCTCATGAACCCGCCGCCGACGGCGTTCAGGTCCGCCATCAGGTCGCGGACGATCAGGTACATCGCCAGCGACTGGTCGAACCGGTCGCTGTCCGCCTGGTCGCGCCGCTGGAGCCTCTCGCCCACGTGCCGGTCCACCCACCGCCGCAGCTTACGGTGCTCGGGGTGGTCGTAGGCCTTCCTGGCCAGCATGTCCGCCAGCAGCTTCATGTCCAGGCGGGTAATCTCCAGCCCAAAGGTGTTCCGCGTGGGGATCACGTGGGCCAGGGCCGTCTCCATGCCCATCGAGTCGTGCCCGAGGATCACCACCCGCCGGCCGCGAAGGCCCACGTGGGTCATGGCGGCATAGCACCAGTCGACCAGGGCCTCGGCCGTGGCGTCGGTCATCTTCGGCCTGCTGCCGGTGTCCGGCCAGGTGCCAACGTTCAGGTGCGACAGGATGCCGCTCTGGGCCAGGGCGCCATTGAGGGCGTGGGCGTACACCACCCCCGGCTTGGGCCCGCTGTTGCCGCAGGTGATGTTCAGCGGGGTCCCGGGCGCCATCCGGGCCAGCAGGCTGATGGCGGTCAACTGGGGGAAGGCCCACGTGTCCGGCGCCGCCACCAGCGCGCCGACGCCGGCCTCGTTGAACTGCCGGGCCACGACGTCGGCCTGCTTCTCGCCGTCGACCAGCACGGGCGAGAAGACCACCCGGACCGGCGTCCCATCCGGCAGGCGGACCGCGCGGGCGATCGCGCCGGCGACCATCTCCACAATGTTGGCGGCGCGGGTTCGCGAGGCCGCGTCGATCCGGGGATCGCACGGTGCGAACACGCCGAAGCAGGGGACCTGGGGATCGGACCGCGTGGACGCGGACAGCTTCTCGGCCTTGGCCATGACGGGCTCCTTTTCGGGGACGGACCGGGCCGGTGCCGATCCGTCCCGACCGGCCCAGAAGATACAGCGCACGTCCGCGCCCGCCAAGGGCGGACCGTACGACTGTCAAGGCCTGGCGCCCGTGCTACGTCCAGAACGCGTTGTCGGGTGTCATCCCGGACGCCGTCGGAACTTGCGTGTCCGTACGCCACAGCGGCCTTGACGAACACAGGCTGCGAGCAGCCTGTGGCACCCCACGTTGTGACCGGGGCAGGGCGCTAGAATCCCATCCCTATGATCCACGTCGCCGGGGACATCAGGAACATCTTGGTGGCGAACGGGACGGTCCCGCGGCTTCGAATCATCAGCCCGCCGGGGACAGGCTCGAGGACCGCGATCTCCGGCCCGAGCATGCGGACCATCTTGTCGGTCGAGGGCAGGGAGGTGAACGGGAACTCCGCCTCCTCCATCTGCGCCACCTGGATCGCCATCGGCCAGAGCAGCTTCACCATGGCCCGCAGGTCGATCTGGAACACCCCGGCGCCCTCGCCGAGGGACCGGGCGAGGGCCTCGGCCTTGGAGTCCGGCTCGAATCCGCCGATGCGGTCCAGGGCGGCGTCGATGGCGGCCTTGAGGGCGCCGTCGCCCAGGGCGATGACCACCCGGTCGGTCAGGATCGCAAACCGCGCCAGGCTCCCGGCGTACCGGATCGGAACCTTGCGGTATTCCTGGGGCATCCCGGCCTGCGGCATCCCGTCCGGCGGCATATCCTCCGGTGCGGGCCCGGCCAGCTTCACCAGTTCATCAATGGCCTGCATCGCCTTGGCGCGGTCCTTCAGGCCCACCACCATCCCCACCGGCGGGCCGCCGGCCATCATGCCCACCGCCATCCCCTGCAGGTCCGTCACGAAGATCCCCGTATGCCCATCGGAGGCCTCCGCCAGCCGGCGGATCTGCTCGATCACCGCCTTGACCTCCTTCGACGGCTCCGACCGGCGCCTCCGCGGCTGCGTGGCGGCGGCTCCGGCCGGCTCGGGCGGCATCACAATCGCCTGGAGCATCCGGGTGAACTCCCCCGCGTCCAGCTCGCCCGCCAGGGTGATCACGGCGCTCGATGGCGTCATCGACATCCCTTTCTTGTACGAGCCCCCCTGCTTCAGCAGCCTGGTCAGCCCGGTTTGCGCATCCGGGGCGTCCACGTACGTCAGCCGGGCGTATACCTTGTCCACATATCCGCCCGTGCCCCCCGCACCGCGAATGCCGTCCAGGTTCAGGACCCCGTTCAGCACCCCCATCGCCTCGCCCCCGCCGCGGGCTGCGGCGAACTTCTGCGCCGCCCGCATGTCGAAATACCACCGGAACGCCCAGTCCTTCATCGCCGTCTTGCCCAAGACGGTCTTGACGCTTTGGTTCTCGTCCTTGGCGGCCCGGCTGACGGCCTTCTCCAGCGCCTCCGCCGCCGACACGCTGGTCACCGCCGTCAGCAGCGACATGCTCCGGCTGACCATGAACAGGTCCCGGCCCTTCAGCGCCTTCGCGCGGGCCTCCGCCTCGGCGGGCAGCGCCATCGCCTCCCCCGCCATCACCATCCCCTCCCATCGGAACATGCCGGTAGTGTGCGTAAACTCCTGGCGCCCTGCCTTTTTCTTCCCGGCCGACGCCATCAATGCCGCCAGGGCCTCCCCCGCCGACTTGTCGTACTCGTTCCCCGGCTGGCACAGGAACCCCACCGAAGGCCGCCCGTCCGAGGACGGGTCCATGACCACGAACATCGCCGCCGGCCTGTGCCAGAAGGGCTTGAGCAACTCGTGAAGCAGCACCCGGTGCCGCTCCAACTCCTGCTCGTCTGTCAGGTTCAGGGCATTGGCCACGATCATCCGCCCGATCCGCCGCCGCGAATCGTGCACGAACTGGTTGACCGCCTCATCCATCGCCAGCCGGCCGAAGTTGGATTCCAGGAACGCCGCCCGGACCGCCTGGTGCCCCCGCCGCTCCACGAAGAAGACGGCCTCCGGCGGGATCAGCGGCAGCAGCCCGGTATCCGTCGCTGACGACGCCGGCTGGCCCGTCGAGGCCCCCACCGGCACCACCCAGGCCGCGCAGGCGGCCAACAGAACCACTCGCATGCGTGCGGCAACCGTCACCATGAGATGGCTCCTTCTGTGAATCTCCCCAGGTTCGGGCGGGAGATGCCCCCCAGCCCGTGTCTTGTGCGTCCAGCCCGGAGTGTACCTGACGGGCCGGCGGGCGGCAAGGGGGAGCATTCCTGTTTGAAAGCCCCGGCCCGACAGGCTACAGTGCCTCTCGGAAAGGAGACGCAGATGGCATTCACCCTCCCGGTCGGCCAACCGGCCCCCGACTTCCGCCTGCCCGGCGTCGACGGCAAGGAGTATTCCCTCGCCGACTTCGCCGGCGCCAAGGTGCTGATCGTGGTCTTCAGCTGCAACCACTGCCCCTTCGTGGTGGGCTCGGAGGACCGCATGAACGCCCTCTACGCCGACTACGCTCCCAAGGGCGTCGCCCTGATCGCCATCAACTCCAACGAGACGGAGAACCACCCCAGCGACTCGTTCGAGCACATGGTCCAACGGGCGAAGGAAAAGGGCTTCCGGTTCCCCTATGTCCGCGACGAATCGCAGAAGGTCGCCAAGGCCTACGGGGCCCTGCGGACGCCGCACTTCTACGTCTTCGACGCCGACCGCAAGCTACGCTACACCGGCCGGATGGACGACAACCCCCGCCAGCCGGGCAAGCAGACCACCCGCGAGCTCCGCGACGCCCTGGATGCGATCCTGGCCGGGAAGGAAGCGCCCACCCCCCTGACCAACCCCATCGGCTGCAACGTCAAGTGGAAGGGCCAGGACGCCCACTGGATGCCGCCGGAGGCGTGCGACCTGGTCTGAGCGGGCGGCGCGGGAGTGGCGATGAATGCGTGACGGCCGACGGCGTCCCCGGATCGTGTTGACCTGCGGCGTGGAGGCCTGGGCCGGGGGGGGCAAGCCGCCGCCGAAGGCGTCCCTGCGGGCGAACCTCCGCGTCGAGTACGTCCGCGCCGTGGAGCGCGCCGGCGGGGCGCCGCTGCTGCTGGCGGAGGCGCCCGATCCGGCCGTTGCCCGCGAGGCGATGGCGTGGGCGGATGGACTGCTGCTGACCGGCGGGGCGGACGTGGACCCGGCCTTCTACGGCCGGCCTCGCCACCCGGCCACCGTCGTCGCCTCCGGCGACCGCGACCGCACCGAGCGCGCCGCCGCCGAGGCCGCGATCGAAGCGGGCAAACCCATTCTCGGCATCTGCCGTGGCATCCAACTGCTCAACGTCGTCCTGGGCGGGACGCTGATCCAGGACCTGTCCACCCACCGGGGCGTGCCCGGCGACTTCGAGCCCGACGGGCCCCACGGGCCGGAAAGGCCCGTGGTTAACCACAAGGGGCGCGACCACGCCGTTTGGGTCGAGGCGGCCGCGTCGCTGGCGCGGATCTGGCCGCGGGACGGCCTCCTCGTCAACAGCCGGCACCACCAGGCGGTGGAGGACCTCGCCCCGGGCCTCCGCACGACCGCCTGGGCGGCGGACGGAATCGTCGAGGCGGTCGAATCCGCCGATGGCCTGCCGCTGCTGGCGGTCCAGTGCCACCCGGAGGACCTGGTCGACCGCCCGGAGTTCCTGGGCCTGTTCCGGTGGCTGGTGGAGCGGGCGCGCGGGTGTTGACCCGTAACGCCTCGATCCCCCAGCCGCGGGGGCCGGTGCACTCGTCCCCGTCAGTAGCGGCAGATGTTGTGTGCGCGCCTCCGATGGCGCGAGAGCATGACCGTCAGGATGATCAGGCAGGGGTATACGATCATCTGCTCGGGCGCCCCGATCGGCGCGTCGGGCAGGTGAAACCCCTGAAACGTCCCTGTTCCCTTGGCCAATGCGACGTGCAGATTCCCTCCCATCGGCAGCAGAATCATTGCGCCGGCGAGGGCAGCGGCAATCTTCCTGAACATCTCCGGCTCCTTTACCTCTCGTTCGCCCCTGCGGGTCCGGCGCTCGCGCAGCGCCACCCACCCGCAGCCGAACGTCTCAGCGAGATGCCTGCTGTCATTGGAAGTCTACGATTCAACGGTCCGTCGCACCTGTCCCGGCCCGATCACTTTCGTGAGCCAGGAACCGTCAGACGCCAGCCACCCCCAAGGGCCGCCAATCCACCCGCACCCATGCCCCATTCTCCGTGCATCCGCCGAGGCCCCGGATCCCTGTGCCATGTACTCCATATCCACGTCGTCTCGGCCGTTCGCGGCCACGTAGGCCAATGGCGCCCCGCTCGGCGAGGGGCCGGGCGTGTTTTGCCTTCGTCCGGCCTGTCGGGCCGATACAATGGGACGCCGTGAGTAAGTCCCTCGAATCGCGTTCGACGTCGACCACGCCGTTCTATCTGTTCGCCTACGGCACGCTGCTGAACCCGATGGTGTTCCGGGCGGTGCTGGGGTACCGGCTGGTCGCGCGCCAGGCCGATGCCGACGGGGCGAGTTCCTTCCACGGCCGGGACGCGGTCCTGCCGGGCTACCGGAAGATCTCCCCCGACGGCATGTACCTGTACGCCGTGCCGGACGAGCAGGGGCGGATTCGCGGGTGCGTGACCGGCCCGCTGCCGGCGGAGTCGATGGCGGCGCTAAAGCGGTACGAAGGCAAGAATTACCAGCGGGTGCAGGTGAAGGTGCTCACCGCCGACGGGCCGGTGCGGGCGGTGGCGTTCGTGGGCAGGGACAAGGAGCTGTCCCACGCCTTCGGCTGGGCGTTCCGCGACCCCCTCAAGCAGGAGGTGCTGCTCCGCGACCGGATCGACCAGATCCTGCTGGCCGACGAGATCAGCCAGTTGCACACCGACGAGGAGTTGACCCGCAAGGCCCTGTGGGAGCTGCACGGGTTGACCATCCGCGACCTGATCCGCCAGCACTTCGATTCCGGCGGGATCAGCAAGTTCGCGATCCAGCAGGCCATCCGCGACGAGCCGCTGCGGGACTTCCCCGGCGACCTGGCGACCGACCCCGGCGCTTGCCAGATAGGGCGGGCGTACCTGACGATGGTGCTCCGCCAGGTGATGTTCAACCAGATCGAGGACCGCCTCCGCGACGACCTGCGCTACGACTTGGATCGGATGGGCTTGTCCAACCGCTTCTACGAGCGGACGGTCTCCGCCCTGTGCGCGTTGCGGCTGCTCAACGCCCGGGGGCCGCTGGTGGCGGCGCTGGTCGACGATATCCTCGGCCGCCAAGGCGCCGACGGGAGGCGGCTGATCGACTACGTCCGCGAGGGCGTCATCGGCGCCCTGAAGATCTACGACCCCGCCGACGCCGCCCGGGAGATCCGCTTCCTCCGCGCCCACATGGGCGGGGGCGCCATCCCGCTGGGGGCGGAGCTGGAGTTCTCCAACACCGGCCACGACGTCATCGCCGACCCGTCCGCCCATCTCCACCACGACAGGCAGTATGATGGATTTCTGTACTTCCGCGACTACGGGCTGGACATCCTGACCTGGAAGCTGGGCGGGCACCTGGACGACCACCGGGTCAAGACGACCCCGCAGCGGCGCAGGGGGTTTTTCGAGCTGGCCCTGGGCTCTCTGAGCGTCGAGGCGAACATCTCCAAGCCCATCACCAACGACCCCTGGCTGCTCAACCAGTTCATCCACGCCGTGATGCGGTTTTACGACGTCGCCCCCCACAGCCTGCACATCTCGCTGCAGCTCCGCTCGCCCAACCGCCCGACGCCCGACCGGCCCCTGCCGCTGTCGGTGATGAAGTGCCTGTTCGCCCTCTCCGGCGACCCGGAGGCCGCCCCGGGCGGCGGCATCCGCGTGTCCCGGCTGGCGGGGGAGGAAATCCTCCGCAAAGAGCCCGCCACCCACATGCTGTTCTCCGACACGTCGCGGCGCCGCAGCAGCGACGAGGAGGAATCCGGCATGCCCGCCTCCCGCGGGCGCTGGGTCCAGCAGTTCAAGTTCCTCCGCCTCAGCCCCCGGTACAACTACGAACCGATCATCATGGCCCTCAAGGGCCTCCAGATCCACTACACGCCCGGCAGCTTCCTGACCGCCCAGCAGTATCAGTCCAACCCCAAACTGGCCGAGCTGTTCGCCCGGCTTCGCGCATGGGGCTGCAACGCGGACCGCCTGTCGGCGGCGGAGATCGAGGAGTTCCTTTCGGGCGTCTACCAGGGGCTGATGTGCGAGCATCGGGGCAAGCCGGCCCACAGCACCGCCTACATCGCCTACTGCCTCAGCCGGCTCCGCGACGACCTGGCCGGGTTCAACCGCTTCGCCGAAGCCCACGGCGCGGCCGCCCCCAAACGAACCGCCACACGCTGACCCTGTCCCCGCGAAGCGATTCCCCCGTCGGCTGCCACCCCCAGGCCCCACCTACGTCCAGATTCGCCCGGGGGCACCCGGGGCCGATTCACTCGGCCCATCAGTGCCCGGGGACGGCGGGGGCCTTGCCGGTCAGCACCATCCCGGCGTAGGTCCGGTAGATCTTGTCTTCACCCGCCCGCGACAGGAGGGCCTTGGCGTGAGCCTTGGCCTGTTCGTCGTCCCCGGCGCTATGGCGGACGAACATCGCCAGAAACAGCAGGGAGGGGTCGGCCTCGCCTTCGGAGGCGGCCAGGCGCTCCTCCAGCTTGGCAACCCGCTGGGCCACAACCTCCTTGCCCAGCATCCCGTTGACGTCCACGCGGAGCTCCATCAGCGGCGGGAAGCGGAGCATTCCCTGGCGGAGGGACAGGGCGGCCGAGAGCGGCTCGTTGGCGGCGAACTGGGCCAGGGCCGCCCCCACGTGGGGCA
>DASRZG010000253.1:0-15879 GCA_035686585.1 Phycisphaerae bacterium | reverse complement strand
CCGGGCCGACGGGGCAGTACGCGGCAGAATAGCCGGCTTCGGCCAGGACCGCGATCCATTCGTCGGGTGAGGTGAAGTCGCGTCCGATGGGTCCGCCGAGTCGCATGGTTGGCTCCTTTGTCCTGGGTTCGGGTTGAGGGGATTGTAAGGGGACGTTGGTTGGTAAGGAAGCATCTCCCAACCTGGGTGCCACGGGCTGCTTGCAGCCCGTGGGGCAGGGGGCGGACGCTTGGGCTGCACCCGTCTCCGTCCCGCACAGGCTGCAAGCAGCCTGTGGCACCCGGCGTTGTGGGCGTGGAGAGTTTTGAATGGGGGCGGTGGTGTGCTAGGCTGTGCGTCCCAACAAAAGGAAGGAGCGATCATGTGGCGTAAGCCGTACGGTTCGACGGGCAAGGAGATCACGGTGGTGGGCTTCGGCGGGATGCGGTTCGCCAACGCCAAGGACATCGACGCCAACGCGGAGGTGGTGCTGTACGCCCACGCGAAGGGGATCAACTATTTCGACACGGCCCCGGGGTATTGCGGCGACAACAGCGAGAAGATCCTCGGGGCGGCCTTTAAGCAGATGCCGCGGGATTCGTTCTACTGCTCCACCAAGTGCGGCGACCCCGACGGGGCGGTGCTGCGGCGGACGCTGGAGACCTCGCTGGAGCGGATGAACGTGGACTGGATCGACTTCTTTCACATCTGGTGCATCGTCCGCCCCGAGGAGTGGCAGCAGCGCAAGGACGGCGGGGCCATCCCCGAGGCCATCAAGGCCAAGGAGGAAGGCCTGATCCGGCATCTCGTTACGTCGGTGCACCTGTCGGGCGAGGAAGCGTGCAAGGTGTTAGGCGAGGATTTCATCGAGGGCGTGACGCTGCCGTACAATGCCTTGAACTTCCCCTTCCGCTCCGAGGCGCTGGACTTCGCGGCCCGGCGGAACATCGGCGTGGTGACGATGAACCCCCTCGGCGGCGGGCTGATCCCGAACAACCCCCAGCGGATGGCGTTCCTGAAGGGCCCCAACGACCGCAACGTGGTGGAGGCGGCGATCCGGTTCAACATCTCTCACCCGGCCGTGACCTGCGCGCTGGTGGGCTTCACGACCAAAGACCACGTCGACCAGGCGGTGGCGGCGGTCGAGGACTTCCAGCCGTATCCGCCCGAGCACGTCGAGCGGGTCAAGGCCAACGTGGAGGCGTCGTTTGACGGGCTGTGCACCATGTGCGGCTATTGCCAGCCCTGCCCGGCCGAGCTGGAGATCCCCAAGCTGATGGAGGCGTACAACTGGCAGATCCTCCAGGGCGGCGACCAGTCCATCGCCAACCGGCTCCGGTGGCACTGGAACATGACGCCCGGCGACGCCGCCGGCTGCATCGACTGCGGCCAGTGCGAGGAGAAATGCACCCAGCACCTGCCCATCCGCGACCGGCTCAAGGAGATCGCGGATCTGGGGGAGAAGGGGTGATACGTGGTGGGGTGTCCCGATCGGCGTTTGGCGGTCGCCGGTACGGCGACCTCGCAGGCGGTCGTGCCGACCGCCGCTAAACTGGATACCAACCGCGGTCCTCAGTGAGATTTCGGACCGATACTGTTTGCTCAGGGCTCCGTGATGGGAACGGTGGTTGGCGTCTCGGCCAACTGCCTGGCCAGCAGGAGGCGGTAGACGCCGATCAGGGGCAGTTCCACCGTGACCTCGGTGACGTGGCGGGGCGCGCCGACCGGATCGACGGTCTCCTCGAAGCGCATCGCCGCCAGCAGGGCGGCCCGGCCGGCGGGGTCGGCGCCGAGGGTATCGGCTATGGTGGCCTGGTCGGAGACGGGCAGCCGGGACATCCGCTCGGCCAATGCCGCCCGGGCCCGCCACGCCGCCAGCCGGATCGCCTCCTCGTCGGCGACGTGCGCGCCCTCGGGCGCGGGCTCCTCCGGCACCTCGACGATCTCCGTCAGCGACTGGCCGGCCCAGTCCGGGGCCTTCCCGACCAGAGCAATCGACCGTAGCAGTCGGGGGTCGTCACCCAGCAGGTGCCTGGGATCGACGGTCCCCAGGCCCACCTGCCGGACCTTCGCGCCGCGGGCGGCGACGATCAGGCGCCTCAGCTTGCCCACGTCCGCGTCGTCCGGGCGGTGGGTGTGGGCCCAGGACTTCAGGCAGGCGTACAGCGTCCGCAGGGTCAGCTCGACCTCCACCTCCACGATCGGGGCGGCCCGGTGCCGGCGGACGGCCGTGACCCGCGCCCCGCGAAGGAATTGCTCGAAATCGGCGTCAGGCTGCTTGGCGGTGACGAATTCGGCGACCGTGGCCGTCTCGTCCACGCGGACGGCCTTGATCCGCTCGGTCAGCGCGGCCATCGCATGGCGGCGGGCGGCTTCCTCGGCCGCGGCGGCACCGTCGGGGCTGACGTGGGCCGCCCAGAAGGCCTCCGCCGCCCCGCCGTCGCTATCGGAGGAACCGTCCAGGGCCGGATCGGCCCGGGCGGCGACGCTGACGGAGAGCTCCCGTTGCCCGCCGGGCGCGGCCAGAGAGGCGAACCGTCCCGGCTCGCCGGGGTGAATCTGCGCCAGCATCCCCGCCAGCTCGGCCAGGGTGACCCGCACGGTGACCCGGCAGGCGCCGTCGGGCGACTGTTCGGGCGGCTCGGCGGGGTCCACGTCGCGCAGCGCCAGCAGCAGCATCCACCGCGCCCGTTCCGAGCCGGCCAGCAGCCCGGCGACGGTGCGGCCTCCGCCCAGCGACAGGCCCTCGACCTGCCCGGCCAGCACCACCGCCGCCAGCGCCTTGGCCGTGCGGAGGGCACGCGGCGGGGCGGCAGGGGGGGTCAGCGGCTGCGTTTCCGCCGGCCGGGTGCCGACGGGTGCCGACTGGGCCCGGGCGGCCGGGGCTGCCGCCAGAAGCGCGAGCAGGAGGGCGGCGCTGAGCTTCATCAGACAGGCTCCTTGCATCACGGCCCGCGGGCCGCTCACGAAACGTTCCCTCCTCCCCATCGTCGCCGCCGGCGGCGGCAGCGTCAAGGAGGGACTGCCTTCGGCGCGGCTTGAACGCCGCCGCCGGCGAAGGTAGGATACCCGTCAAGAGCATGGTGACCCTCGTCTGGCTGTACATCGAGATCCTCCGCCTGCTGAGCAAGCTCAACCGCCGGTAGGGCCATACATGGCGCTGTGCCCGGAGTGCATGGGCAAGCTCTGCTGGGCCACCCAGGCCGATCCGGTCGACCGATACCGCAAACTGGCGGCCCTGTGCCGCAAGCACAAGCTGGACGAGCAGGCCAAGAGGTACGAGCAGTTCCTCGCGGCCCTGGGGGCGACGACGACCGCGCCGATATGGTACGGAGACTCCTACCCCGGGCCACAAGGGCCCGGGGCAAAATAGAACGACCCTATCCGGGTCGCTGTTTCTTTATTTCGCCCCCGGCCCTTGTGGCCGGGGGCTGTGACCTCCGAACCCTGTGCCAGGTCACCCGGGTATCACTCCCCCGCCGGCAGCAGGCCTTGTTGGCGCATCGCCCGGTGGACGCGGCGGGCGCCGTGTTGGGCAGTGAGCTGGTGGGTCCGGCCGAGCTTCAGGAGGGCTTCGTAGGCGGTCAGGGCGGTGGCGGGCAGGCGGGCCTTTTCGGCGCAGACGGCGTAGTTGAGCAGCAGGTCGGCGTGGCGGGGCTCGGAGGCGGCCGCGTCGGCAAAATGCTGTGACGCCCGCACGAAGTCCCCCGCCCGGGCAGCGGCCATGCCCCTGGCGCCGTGGCGGTTCAGCGTCGGCCGGAGCCGCACCGTCACCCGAACGGGCCGGGGCTGGAGCATGTTCCAGAACGTCTCGACGCACTCGTCGATCAGCTCGGGTGCGATGACGTCGACGGCGGGCACGCGGGCGGGGTCGTCCGGGCGGTACAGCCCCAGCACCCCGCGGGTCCGCGGGTCCTGGGCGGAGGTGTATTCCCTCCGCGTCTCCGCCGAGGCGATCTGCCGGCCCGTGGCCGCGTCGGCGACCACGAAGACCATCCGGGCGGAGGCCTTGCGGATGAGCGTGGGCACCGGCACCGGCTCCAGCAGGCCCTTTCCGCCCGCCCGTTGCCGCAGGAGACGCTGGCCCTTCTCGTCGCGGGCGCTCACCTCCACCGTGGCCGACAGGCACATCCGGGCAGGCCCGTCCGGCGCCGCCAAGGCGAACAGCGGCGAGGCCGCCAGCCGGCGTGCCAGGGCCTCGGCCGCCACCGGCGCGTACCGCCCATCCCCCTCGGCCACCGTGACGGCCCCCAGGCGGACCGCCCCGCCGGCGGGCACGGGCAGGTCGGCGCCGAAGGTGTAGTCCATCGTCACCTCCGGGCCGGCACAACCGGCGACACCCGCGGCAAGGATCAGAATGGACAGCGCCCGTCGCATCTCGGCCCCTTCGTGCCAACGTTCAACACACCGGCTTCATTATCGACCCCCTCGGCGCCGCGGCAACCGGGAAATGCGCACCACCCCGCCATTGACATCCGTTCGGCGGACCCCTAGTACTGTATTCCAGACACCCTGTCGGGTGCCACGGACTGCTTGTCGAAGATCCCGTTGGGGCCAGTCCGTGTTCCACCGTGGTCAGGAACACAGGCTGCAAGCAGCCTGTGGCACCCCCCCATTGTCATCCGTTCGCGCACCAGGCTGTGGCCAAGGACTGCGGGGATGCCGGCATGAACCGCTTGGCTGCTTATCTGCTGACCGCCGCGACCGCCGCGATGGCCGGATGCGGCGCCCAGACCGCGCTGCTGGGGGCCGAGAAGGGCCACCTGTTCGTCGCCAACGACGTCCTGGCCGCCCCGGGCCAGACGGTCTCCCTCCGCATCCGCCACCAGTCCGGCGACCTGCTGACCGACCGCGCCGGGCACGTCGTCCACTTCCTCATCGACGGCAGGCTGTACCGGGCGGCCGAGACCGACCAGGACGGCATCGCCTCCGTCACCTTCACCCCGCCGACCCCGGGACAGTACCTGTTCACCGCCGCCTTCAGCCCCAACGGCTTCGCCGACGAGCCGCCCTCGCCCGTCCAGCTCCGCGTCGCCTGCCTGCCCGCCGACACGCCCATCATGATCGTCGACCTGGACCATACCCTGGTCGCCGGCGGGTTCGAGCAGGTCCTCATCGGCGACCCCGCTCCCCTACCCCATTCCCGCCAGGTCATGGCCCGGCTGGCCGAACGGTTCCGCCCGGTCTACCTGACCCACCGCCCGTACTACTTCGCCACCAAGAGCAAGGCGTGGCTGGGGCGCTACGGCTACCCGCCGGGGGCGGTGCTGTTCAGCGACGTGCAGGGCTTTCTGAAGGGCTCGGAGGCCTATAAGAGCGCCGCCCTGTCGGACCTCCGCCGCACCTTCACGCAGATCCGCATCGGCATCGGCGACAAGCCCGCCGACGCCAAGGCATACCACGACAACGGGATCGCCGCCTTCCTGATCGTCCAGCCCACGCCCGCCGACGGGCTGAAGGCGCTGAAGGAGCTGGCGACCGAGCTGGCCGGGCTGCCCGAGGACGTGCAGGTCACCACCGACTGGCGCGAGATCGAACGCGCCGTCCTGGGTGAGGCCCGCTACGGCCGCTCCCGCGTCCAGGCGCAGTTGGACGGCATGATCCGGGACCTGGAGGGGCGGACGGGAGGGAACCGATGAGGGCCGCCCTGATCGCCGCCGTGCTGGGGGCGGGGATGCTCGCCGGCGGATGCATCCCCCGCCGCGACGTCACCGACGAGCTGGACCGCGGGTGGTATCTGGACGAGAACCCCTGGCCGCGGGCGCAGCCCAAGCCGCTGGTCATCGGCACCCAGCGCCTGCCCACGCGGTGGATGTTCCGGCGGGACGACAGCACGGTCCGCTCCGCCGCCAGCATCGCCCGCGCCGTCGACGCCCTCAGGGCCGGCACCGATCAGATCGACATGGCCGTCAGCCCCGCCCACGCCCGCACGATCGAGTCCATTCTCGCCGAGGTGAGGGCGGCGCTGGAGCGGCTCAAGGACATCGCCGATCCCGACGATCCCCCCAGCCCCGGCGTGTGGGCCGCCGCCGTCGCCGACGCCCTGATCCAGGGCGAGATCGTCGCCCGCGCCGCCACCGCCCCGTCGCCCCCGGCGCCCGCCCCCCGCGAACCCGCGACCCGGGCGGCGCCGGCGGGAACCGCCCAGCACGGGGGCCTGTCGGCAGGGGCCATGCTGGAGATGGTCATCGCCTACCTCAACGAGCGCGCCGGAGGCCGGCTGCTGGCGGGTATCGACGCCACCGAAATCGGCCGGCTCCGTGAGATCATCGCCCAGGTGATCCTCCGGCTGGGATTCGCCGTGGCCGGCAAGGAGCCGCCCGAGGCCCTGCGGGGCCAGGTCAGCAGCGAGTTGGCCCAGGCGCCCGACCCGCGCCGGCTGCGGGCGCCGCTGCGAAAGCGCCTGCGCGCCGAGCTGGAGGCGGCCCCGCCCGCCCTTGGCGATGAGCAACTGCGGTCGCTGCTGCGGGCGGTTGTGGGCGGGGTGCCGTCCTCCCTCGAAGTCGTCGAGTCGTTCGTCCGGCAGTGGCCCCGGATCAACGCGCTGGAACTGGAGCTGCGGTACGCCGACGGCGAACCGCTGCTGGCGGTCACCATCGACGTGGCCCCGGGCCGGCCCGTACGCCTGGCCAAGCTCCACCCGCTCGCCCCGGCCATCGTCTTCCGGGGCCGCAGCCGCATCATCGTCGTCCTCCAGGCGCCCGGCACGGGCGAGGCGGCCGTGCTGTTCGAGGCGGGTGCGGCCGGGGCGACGGAACTCCGCTTCGAGGGCATCCTGTACGGCCTGGTCCGCCTGATGGCGATGCCGCTGGCGGATGGGACGCTGCGGGAGATCCGCGTCCTTTCCACCAAGCCCTGCCGCGGGCGAAAGACGTTCACCCTGGCGATGCTCATGGAGGCCGAGGGCCGCGGCGACCCCCGCCGCCTGTTCGTCCTCCACGACGTCCGCGACGTCCGCGTCCTCCGCACCGCCTTCGAGGTCCGCCGCATCGAGCGGCGGCGCGACCTGACCGCCAGCTACGTCACCCCCGCCCACCTGTACACCTACCGCAGGCCCGCCGCCGCGGCGGACCTGTCCGGCGTGGAGCGCCGGGAATAGCCGCCTACCGCTTCCAGCGGAGGCCTTCGCCCCAGGACAGGACGTGGCAATCGGGGCCAGCGTCGGCGTCGGGGCCGTCGGTCAGGCCCAGGCGGTCGAACTTGGCATAGGTGCGGCGGTACGGCGCCCGCATGCTGACGGCGTGGCCCAGCTCGTTCTCGTGCCCGGTGATCAGCAGCGCCGCCCCGTGGATGTGGTCGCCGTGGCCGAAGCCGCTCCAGCAGTTGGCCAGCACCACGTCGATCGGCTCGGCGCCGGCCAGGTGCAGGTACACGCCGTGTCGGGTGTTGTCGCCGTTGTGCAGCACGCGGTGCCCGTCCATCTCCACCAGGTAGACGTTGTTGCGGGCGTAGAACCGCTGCCAGCCGGGCAGGCAGGTGACCTCGACCCCCGCCACCTGGAACCGCGTCGGCCGCGACTCGTACACCTGGATCGCGTTGGCCCGCTGCAGGCTCGGCCGGAGGGTCGGCGGCAGGACCACCTTCTTGCCGGCATCCAGCAGGCCCTTCAGGAAGCCCGCGTGCAGGTGATCGACGTGCAGGTGGGAGATGAAGACCACGTCGAGCATCTCGATCAGGTCGCGCTGCTGGCGGGGGCTGAGGCACCCGGTGGCCTTGCCCCCCGGGTGCAGGTCGAAGCCCACGCAGTGGCGGCGGGTCCGCACGACGAAGCCCATATTGTACATCTTCCAGACGTGCAGCCCGTCGGCGACGTCGGCGGCGGTCATCTCCTCCACCGCCCGGGCCATGGCGTCCTGGTAGAACCGCCCGACCTGGGCGCGCCATCGCCGGCTCCGGCGGAGGTTGAGGGGATAGTCCAGCAGCTCCAGCGCCTCGCGTCGGACGTGGCGGTCGCCGGTTTCGGGGGGGTGGGCCGCCAAGGCGACGGCGGCGACGCGAAGGGCGTCGTCAATCCACTGGTGCCGGTCGCCGTTGCGGGCGTCGTCGTGGGCAGCGCGGGCCGCCAGGGCGGCGAAGTCCGCTCCCTCGTACCGCCGCGCCATCCGCGCCAGCCGCCGCCGGGCGAGCAAGCGCAGGTTCGAACGGCTCTTACGAGCCAGATTGTTGGGCCAGGCCCCCAGCCCGTCCCGCCAAAGCCTCGCCGGGTACCAGTTCCGCGCCCAGAAGGCCATCTTCCTGGCGAATCCGCTGTCTTCGATCATGTTCATAACGAATCGTTTCGCTTGTTCTTACGAGGGCGCCCCCCGCGGCCCTGCCAGCGGTGGCTGGGGCCGGGTTTCCTTATCCATCCCTACGTTCAACCCGCCCACCAGTTCCACATATCGGCAAAACGAGGCGAAGGGGATATCCGGCGTGATGAGATCGTCCACCGCCGGGATGTACCCCCCCGCCGCGGCCGGGGAAGCGACTCCGAAGTGCCTTCGGGATTCCTCCGTCCGTGATCGTCCTGCACCGACCGGCACGGACTGTCCGCCTCCGCGGTGCTCCGGCGACGAGCAGTCCGTGGCGCCCAGGGAGCGCAGAGGCCCTCGGCGCCCCCGGAACCGGTGCCCGATACACCACGGAGCCCCAAAGGGGCGACGGGTGCCGCCGGAAACGTTGACCGGGCGGGGCGGCGGCGCTACCATGGCCGCACTGCCGGTTGCGGAGTGGTGGACGCCAGGACGAGGTGTGGAGGTCCCTGAGGATGGACGGCCAGACGATTGTCGGCATCGCGGTCATCGCCGCCGCCCTGGCGGTGCTGACGGGGCTGGTGCTGTGGTGCCGGCGGCGGATCGAGCGGATCGCCCGGAAGGGCTTCGGCTCGGCGCGGGCCATCGAGAAGGACCTGGACGGTGGCGGATAAGCCCTCGGTATCGTCGGAGCTGGCGCGGGACCTGTCGTTGTTCCACGTGACGATGATGGGCCTGGGGATGATGATCGGGGCGGGGGTGTTCATCGGCATCGGCATGACGATGAACCGGGTGGGGGCCGGGGGCGTGCTGATGGCGTTCGCCCTCAACGGGGTGGTGGCGGTGTTCACCGCGATGAGCTTCGCGGAGCTGAGCTCGGCCATTCCGCGCGCGGGGGGCGCGTACAACTTCGCCCGGATCGCCTTCGGGCGGGGCCCGAGCTTCCTGGCGGGCTGGATGGAGTGGTTCGCCTCGGCGGTGGCCGGCAGCCTGTACGCGGTGGTGTTCGCCCTGTACACGCTGCGGTACGTCCTCAACGGCGTCGCGGGCATGGGCCTGACGGACCACCAGTTGCTGATCGGCACCAAGATCCTCGCGCCGCTGACGGCGCTGGCGTTCGTCTACATCAACTACCGCGGCGCCAGCGAGACGGGCAGGGTCGGGGCGCTGTTCACGCTGGGGCAGATGGCGTTCATGGGGCTGATCGCGGTGGCGGGGATTGTCGTGGCGGTCGCCCAGCCGGACCGGCTGGCGAACTTCCACCCGTTCATCAAGCACAAGGACAACAACTGGGCGATGATGCTGACGGCGATGGGGATGATCTACGTCGCCTTCGAGGGGTTCGAGGTGATCGCCCAGGCGGGCGACGAGACGATCGACCCCAAGCGGAACATCCCCAAGGCCATGCTGTATTCGGTGCTGATCGTCTGCATCCTGTACGTGGCGGTGTCGTTCGCGACGGTGGCGGCGATTCGCCCCGGCACGCACATCGACGGGGTGAAGGTGGACGCCGTCGAGTGGATCTCCACGCGGGGCAGGAACGCCGACGGCGAGACCGGCTTCGGCGAGGCGATCGAGCGGATGATGCCCCTGGGGGGGCTGGTGGTGACGCTGGCGGTGATCTTCTCGGCCACCTCGGCGCTGAACGCGACGATTTACTCGGCCACGCGGGCGTCCTACGCCCTGGGGCGCGACCGCATGCTGCCGGGGTTCTTCTCGAAGATCTCCCCCCGCCGCAAGACGCCGTGGGTGGCGTTGCTGTTTACGGGCGCGATCGTGGTGGTCGTGGCGGCCCTGCTGCCGACCAAGGACGTGGCCGGCTGCGCGAGCATGATGTTTCTGTTCCTGTTCCTGCTGGTCAACGTGTGCGTGATCAAGGTCCGCACGAACATGGGCGACGAGCTGAGCTACGGGTTCGTCATGCCGCTGTTCCCGCTGTTCCCGATCCTGGCGATCCTCATCCAGGTGGTGCTGGCGTACGCGATTGTCCACGCCAGTTGGCTGGCGTGGGTGATCGGGCCGGGGTGGATCGTCGCGGGCATGCTGGTGTACCTGGGCTACTCGCGGCGGCGGGCGGTCGCCACCGCCGACGAGATCGCCGTGCTGGAGGAGCACCCCGCCCCGCCGGGGGAGCAGTACCGGGTGATGGTGGCGGTGGCCAACCCCGCCAACGCCCTGCAACTGGTCGCCAACACCCACCACCTGTGCGCGGCCAAGGCCGCGCGGGTGGAGGTGCTGCACATGGTGCCCGTGCCCGACCAGGTGTCGCTGACCGACGCCCAGGACTACATGGCCGCGGGCAAGGAGGGGGTGATCGAGATGATGATGTCCCTGGGCCTGGCGTTCCCGATCTCCACCACGATCCGGTACTGCCGCAACATCGCCCGCGGGATCGTCTCGGCCGTCCGCCAGAAGCGGACCGACCTGCTGATCATGGGCTGGCAGGGGCGGGCGCACTCGGGCCTGTTCAAGCTGGGCTCCAAGGTGGACCCGGTTGTCGAGCGCTGCCCATGCCACGTGGTGATGTTCAAGAACTGCGGCGGCGGGCGGCGGTATGGGCGGGTCCTGGTCCCCGTCGCCGGCGGCCCGAACGCGGCCTTCGCGCTGGAGGTGGCGTGCATCCTCGCCGACCCGGACGAGGGGCAGGTCGTGGCGTTTCACGTCGCCCGATCGGTCGGGGCGTTCGACGTGGGCGGCTTCTTGGCCGGCCACGCCGACCGGCTGCCTCTGCCGGCGGGGCGGGTGACGGGCAAGGCGGTCGTCTCCGACAACGTGGTCGGCGCGATCCTGGCGGAAGCGGCCGGCTACGACCTGATCGTCCTGGGCTTCACCCGCGAGCCGATCCTGTACCGCCTGAGCCGCCAGACCATCCCCGAGACCGTCGCGCTGCGCTGCGACAAACCGCTGGTGATGGTCAAGGCCTCCGCGGGCCTCCGCTCCTGGATCCGGCGGTGGGTCTAGCGATTGTCGATTTCCGATTGACGATTGTCGATTGAACAACGCACCGGCGGCGTCCCGACATCGTTCAGCAGCGACCCGCAGGGGAGCTTGTTTTTCACCGCGCCGGACCGATCACTTGTCCTTGTAGACTTCCAGCTCCACGTACATCGGATCGGTGGTGGACACGTCCACCCGGACGATGTACCCGTCGTCGACCGCCCGGTTGGGCACGGTCCGCAGGGCCAGGCCGTTGAACTTGCGCTGTCCACCGGCGAGGGACTTGATGGCGCGGGTGATGTCGATCTTGTGGTACTTGGCCGGGCCCGCGGCGGCCTGCTTGGGGATGTTGGCCGTGCCCAGGAATTCCCCGAAGTTCTCGAAGTCGTAAGGTTTGCCGGCCTCGAAGGGCTTTTTCAGGGCGACCGCGGCCACCTGGGTGGAGGCGTTGGCGTGGGCGTTGGTTACGGGGATGCACAGGTTGGCGGAGGCGATGTCACGCGGGGCGGGCAGTTGCCCGAGCGTCCCGCCGACCAGCATGACCCAGGCCTCCGGCTCCTTGGGGCGCCACTTGAGGAAGTGGTTGTCGAAGGTCTCCTCGCCGACCTTCCCGTCGTTGGTGCGATAGACGACGTGGCTGGCCTTCAGGGCGACCTGGCGGGTCTCCTTGGCTCGCTCGACCTTCTGGGGCGGGATGGCGATGCCGACCAGGAAGGGGTTCGGCAGCGTCTTGAGCTCCTGGCCGTCGGCCACCTTGGCCTCGACGGCGCCTTCCGGCAGCGGCATGGGCTTGGAGCCGGGGGCGATCACCTCGCGCCGCAGGAACAGCATCCGCGGGTACACGGGGAACTTGTCCTTCGGCGTGGGCACGGGGATGTCGAACGTGGCCGGCAGGTCCTTGGCGGCCAGGACCTTCTGCACGACGGTGGGCGTGTCGGACCAGGCGGCCTTGTGGGCCCGGCCGACTTCGGCCCCGGCGTCGGCCAGGTTCTCGTAGCCGACGTTGCGGGCGCCGAGGGCGTAGGCATAAGTCACAACCAGCTTGTTGTCGCCCAGGGCCTTCGGGTCGGCGACCGAGACGGTGACCTGGTTCGGGCCCGGCGACAGGTACGGCAGGGCGCAGCGGTTGTGCTGGACGATGGCCTCGAGTTTCAGGTCGATGACGGCCTGGGCGAAGGTCAGCTTGACCAGGCAGTCGTACTTGCCGCCGACCGCGTCGGAGAAGTCCGCCAGGTCGATCGGCTTAAACGTCTTGCCGCCGTCGAAGGAGATCTCGGCGGTATCGACGCCGGCGGCCTTGCCATACGCCCGGCTCATCACGTACGGGCTTTCGAAATAGACGGTGATTGAGCCGGGCTTGGACGGGTCGGCCGGGACGAGTTTGCCGCCGGCGACCTTGACGTTGTCCTTGGCGGCGAGGGAGCTCAGGAAGGCGTCCCCGGACAGGTCCGGCTGGAAGACGAGCCGGCCGCTGGCGAAGGTCCGGGCGCCGCGGTTCTGGGCGTTAAGGAGTTCCTTGTCCTTCTCGGCGAACTTGATATGCCGGTAGGGCTCGAGGATGGGCCCGATGGCGGGGCTGTTGCGGTACTCCTTGTCCCCGCAGCCGTGGAAGGGCACCATCTTTCTTCCGCTGTACCAGTGGGCGCCCTCGACGGGCCGCCACATCAACTCCAGCGAGTAGCCCGCCCCCAGGTTGATGTTGGTGTTATAGCCGTTCTCGGCGTGATTGATGCCCATCCACCCGCCGCTGGGGCCGCCCTCACGCCGGCTCTTGACGCCGGTGATGACGCCCTCGGCGCCGTCGCCGCAGACCAGGAAGGCCGGGGCCTGCCAGTTGGCCTTGTCGCCGATGATCTCGAACTGGTTGCCCTTGAAGTACCAGACCTTCCGGCCCTCGTCGAAGACCATGTTGTCGAACAGCAGGCCGCGGTCGGCGGCGACGTCGGCCTCGCTGGCGACCGTTCGCCCGCCGGGGGCGTTGGCGTCCTTCTTCCAGCAGTAGAACTTCAGGAACGTGTCAAAATAGTGCCACTGGTCGTCGTAGAAGACCTCGATCGTGGTGTGCCCAGGGTTGCTCCAGCCGGTGAAGCGGTGCTTCCACTCGTTGGCCACCCACAGGCTGGACAGGGCCGAGTGCTGCCCGCCGCAGAGGCTCCAGCCGTAGACGTTGATCAGCTTCAGCGCCGCGATGCCGCCCTTCTCGTTGGGGTACTGGCGGTGGTAATACGCCAGCCGGCCGAAGTTGTAGATGGCGATGGCCTTCTCGTCGTTGGTGGTGCAGCCGCGAGTGACGGACTTGACGATCGTCTCGCGGCTGGAGCAGTCCGGCGCCTTGTCGGCGAGCACCTTGATCTGATGGCAGAATCCCTGCGGCGCGCCGGCGTCGATCTCCGGGGGCGGTGCCTTGGGGGCGGCCCCGGCGGCGGCGGCGAACAGGGCGATGGTGGCGATGCATGCGGTCCAGACGGTCATTGGCGTTGACATCCCTGCTTCTCCTGTGCAAATGATGGTTGTCGGTTGTCTCGATCTCGCCCGGAGCATATCACACATGGGGCGGCGGTGTCAGTGTCCGCGGATACGCGCTCCCCTGCGGGTCGCGGTTAAACGGCGCGCGGGGGCGTTCCTGTTATTTCGCCAGGCGCGCCAGCAGTTGGTCGCGCCAGCGGTCCATCTTGGTGGCGTCGTCGGCGGCGGCCCAGAAGTCGCTGACGGTGTCCCTGCCGCCGCGGGCCCTGCTGGCGGCGGCGGCGGCCAGGATCGTCTTCAGCTCGGCCATGGCCTCGGCGTCGCCGGCGAAGCGCTTGGTGTAGGTCTCGATCACGCGGCGGTCGTCCCAGGCCTCGCGCATGCCCTCAAAGTACGGCGCGGGGATGGTGTCGTAGGGCGTCTGCCAGGCGTACATCCAGTTCGACCCGCTGGTGGTGTCGTAGCCCCTGCCCCAGTTGTACGCCCACGCCAGCGACCCGCGGGATCCGAAGGCGGCGAAGAAGAACCCGAAGGTGAACCGCGCCCGGTCCGGCGAATCCCCCGCCCCGGTCCCGGAGTACTGCCAGAAGTCCTTCTTGGCGGCGCGGACCTTGTCGCCGATCTTGGGGTCTTCGTGGATCGCGTTGGTGCAGAACACGTCGATATCCGGCAGAAAGCGCAGGCCGCTATTGCGGCCTCGGTAGTTGATGTGGTGGATCGACCCGTAGATGCGGGTGCCGGGGGCGCCCTCGCGGATGGCGGCGCAGGCGTCCTTGAAGTAGGGCATGATCCACTCGCCCGTCCCGATCTGGCCGGGGCTGTTGCCCTCGACCCGGCTCTGGATCCATTTGGCGGGCTCGTCGAAGGGGGTCAGGATCAGCTCGGGCCAGTTGTTGGCCTTGGCGTGGGTGGTCACCTGGCGGCACCACTCCACCATCAGCTCCCGCTGGCGCTTCATGGGCTTGTCGCGGTTGGCCGGGGCCGACTGGAGCCGGCCCCATTCCTCCGTGGTCATGGGCGTCGCCCCGCCGCGGTTGTCGATCTTGCCCATCTCGCGGAAGATCGTCATCGTGTAGGGGTAGCTATAAGGGTTGCCCCCCAGGAACCAGACGTTGCCCACCAGCCCGCGCTTCCGCGCGGCCGCCATCCACTCGTCCAGGATGGTGTAGTCCAGCACCAGCTTTCCGTCGACCATCGTCATCCCCGGCCGGATGCCCGAGAACCACAGGTTGATGCCGTTCTGGTTGTAGTCGGCCTGGAACTGAATGTCGTGCGCCGGCACCAGCCCGGTGACGCAGCCGCCCATGAACAGGCCCGCCTCGCCCATCGTCAGCAGGTCCACGTTCAGCACGCGGACCTCCAGCGGCAGGGACGCGGACCCCTGGTCGGCGGCGATGGCGATCCTGCCCTTGTACAGGCCCGGTTTGGTCTTGCCGCGGTGCGTGCGGAGGTTCACGATGAACCAGTGACTCTGCCCGGCCGGGATGTCCACGGCGTAGGCGGGCCAGAGCCGCTGCGGGAAGACCTTTCCGCCGCTGATGACGGCGTACTCGGCCGTCCGTGGGATGACGTCGGCGACGAGCTTGCCGCCCGGGCCGGAGAGGTCGCTTACGGTATAGCGGACGTTGGTCAGGGCGGCCCCGTTGGCGTAGACGCCGAAGGACCCGCCTTCCATCTCGTTGAGGCACATGCGGACCTTGACGGCGGCGCCGACCTGCTCGTCGCGGGGCTGGCCGTTGGGCATCAGGGGCAGCATCGCCGGGGTGGGGAAGGCGACGATCGGCCCCAGGTCCTTGCCGGGAAGGAACTTGCGCGGCTCGATCCCCAGGTTGGCCTTTTGACGCTGCTTGGCCTGGACGGCGGCGATCCACGCGCGGGTCTCGGCGTTGTGGCGGGCCTGGTCGGCCTGCGTGGCCGGGCGGAGGCGGAGGGAGGCGATCGGCAGGTCCGCCTCGGCCTCAAAGCCCACCGCCGTCACCTCGGGTCGCTCCTGCAGCCGCATGAGCTGGTCCCACCCCGCCGACAGGCAGGCGGTCTTCCACGCGCCGTCGCCGGTCCCGCCGAAGCGGTGCAGCTCCGTCGGGGCGTGGTATCGTCCCAGCCCGCCGTAGCCGTGGAAGATCACCGGCGCCTTGGCCACGTCGCGGTAGCGCAGCTCGACGACGTAGACCGTGTCCTCGTCCGGGCGGAGCTGACCCTTTGGCCACCAGGCCTTCAGATAGACCGTCCGCATCCCGCCCTTCTGGGCGGTGCGGTACTTGAGGTC
>DASRZG010000252.1:0-5240 GCA_035686585.1 Phycisphaerae bacterium | reverse complement strand
GGTCTTGAAGAGGCGGTCGAACGTCGAGCAGGACAGCTCGCCGGGATACCACGGGTGGTCGGTCTTGACCTGCGGGTCGCCCACGCCGGCCAGGACGGTGCCGCCCGCCGCAAACCCCAGTGCCACGATGAACATTGCCATTCGGACCATGAGACGTCTCCTGTAGCGTTAAGTATTTGTCAGCTTCAGCGGCTCTTTCTTGTTGAACGCCGGAAGCGGCGGCGGGTGTTACTCGATCCTCAGCAGCTCGCCCGCGCCGTACCGCCCCGCCACATGAATGGGCCGGCGGCGCCCGGCGATCCGGCGGTGGGTCTCCATGGCCAGCTCCGGCTTGTTGTTGGCCTCGGACAGATGCGCCAGCGCCACCCACTGAAGCCGCACGCCGGCGGCCGAGGCGACCAGCTCGGCCGCCTCGACGTTGGAAGCGTGGCCGGCGGGGCCGGCGATGCGGCGCTTCAGGTAGGCCGGATACGGGCCCGTCGCCAGCATTTCGGGATCGTAGTTGCTTTCCAGGTACACTCCGTCCAGCCGGCCCATCAGTTCCGCCAGGCCGGCGAAGACGTGCCCCAGGTCGGTCAGGATTCCCAGGCGCCGGCGGCCATCGGAGATCACGAAGGCCACGGGATCGGCGGCGGCGTGGGGCGTGGCGACGGTCCGGACGGTCACGGGACCGAACGTCAGGTCACTGCCGGCCTTGAAGTGCCTCAGGTCGGCGATGGGCCCGAGGCCGTACCGCCTCGCGCCGGCGAAGGCGGCCTCGGTCATGTAGATCGGCAGGCCGAACCGGCGGTGGAGGATGCCGGCGCAGCGGATGTGGTCGGCGTGATCGTGAGAGACGATCACGGCGTCGACGTCGCGGACGTCCCGCCCGTGGGCGGCGAGGCGTTCGGCCGTCCGCTTGCCGCTGATCCCCGCGTCCAGCAGCAGCTTGACTCCCTGCGTCTCCACGTAGATGCAGTTGCCGTTGGACCCGGAGTTCAGCGAGAAGCTGATCATGCCCCGCATCCTAACCGAACGCCCCGGTCGGAAACACCCCCTCACCCGCCCGCCCGCGGGATGTCGTCGGTCAGCGACTGCATCATCGTCACGTACGGCCAGAACACCGCGCCCACGACCACCACCACCGCCGCCAGCAGCGCGAGGAACACCAGGACCGTCACCACGTACCCCAGAGGCCGGGGCAGCAGCGCCGGCAGGAGCATCACCGCCGCCAGAACCGCCGCGGCGGCCGGGGCCGACAGGGCGGGCGCGGACCGCGCCGCCCGGGCGGCCCGGAAGACCGCCACCGTCACGGCGGGGAGGGTAACCTTCATGTCCTTGTAGATCGCCTCGAACTTCGGCACGAGGAAGACCGCCCCGACCAGGAGCAACACCATCGCCGCGGACGTGACGGTCAGCCGGAACAGGACGAACCGTCCCATCAGCGAGGCGCGACGCCCGGAATGGCCTGTGTCTTCAGACATCCTTCCGACCTCTCAGGGGCCCGGGTAGGCAAAGTCCACACAGGCCATTGGCGACCACACGGCGAGCACGGACAAAGCGCCAAGGACAGCCAAGACAACCAGGACGGCGGCGGAGATCAAGGGCATGGCTATGTGCCGCCAAAGGACCGACAGGCAAATCAGCGTGACCATCGGCAGCAAGGCCAGAGGCAAAGCCAACGCGCCCAACGAACGAACAACGTGAGACGCGCTGAAGACCCAGATCGTTGAATCGGCCAGCCTCGCATTGAACAAGTGCGAGTATTGCCTCTCCAATGTGGGAACGTACAGGGCCAGCCACCCCAACACCGCAGTCAGTATCAGGCAGGATGAAAGGTTGAGGCCCAGGCTGAACCCCTGCACGAAGCCACCCCCCCGAACGAACGGCGGGCGTTTCTCGGGTCCGGGAGCTATCAGCGTCGGCGGCAACTTGGACGATGCAGACATCCCATACCCTTTCCCGTCACTTGCCGCCGGGCGTCACCGCACGGCGATGACCGCCTGCCGCGACCGGGGGCCGTCGAACTCGCAGAAATAGATGCCCTGCCACGGGCCCAGCAGCAGCCGGCCGCCGGTGACCAGCACCTCCTGGGAGCAGCCGACCATGGAGCTCTTGACGTGGGCGGCGGAGTTGCCCTCGCTGTGGCGGTAGAACCCCTGCCGCCACGGCACGGCCACGTCCAGCGCGGCGAGCAAGTCGGTCACCACCGACGGGTCGGCGTTCTCGTTGATGGTCACTCCCGCGGTGGTGTGGGGGACGAACACGGTCGCCACGCCGTCGTCCACACCGCTTTCGGCCACGGCCTCGGAGACCTCGTCGGTGATGTCCACGAACTGGTCCCGGCCGGCGGTGCGGACGGAGATGGTCTTGGTGAACATGCCTCCCCCATACCCCAGGCCGGGGGCGAATGCAACCCCCGCGAGCCGTCAAGACCGGGGGTGCCCCGGGCAAATCATCGTCCGTACGTGTTCAGCATGACTTGGGTGCCACGGGCTGCTTGCAGCCCGTGTGCGAATGGGGCGAAAGCTCGGCGGGCATCCCTCCCGATCCCGCACAGGCTGCAAGCAGCCTGTGGCACCCAAGAACGGCGGCGGCCGGGGCGAACTACGATCGCGCCCGGCCGCCGCACTGACTAAAGAAGCCTGCCGCGTATGCGATTCGCCCGCCCTCAGGCGGAGCAGGTGGCGAGGGCCTGGAAGCTGTTCTGGAACTGCGCGAGGCTGAGCCGGAGCATTCCGTCGTAATAGTTGGCGTCGTAGGACCGCCCGTCGACACCCCAGGGGTTGTAGACGGTGACGAACCTTCCTTCCTCTGTTTCCTCGATGCTGCGGATCGTGTAGGCGTGGGAGCCCACGATGGGCGAGGAGGCGTTGTAGTAGCTGCCCGCGGTGACGGCATGCCCGCCGTCCAGGGCCCGCTCGATGAACCGCCAGACGGAATCGGCCGACTGGTATGCCCACATGAACCCGCTGGGCATGTTGGTCATTTCCTCGTAGACGGTGGACATCCACCCGCCGCTGATCGAGGCGTAGGAGTTCTGGTCGAAGCGGAAGAAGGCGTAGGCCTTTTCCATCAGGGGCACCCACAGCTCCCCGTCGTTGCCGAAGCCGGCATAGGCCAGCGACCCGTTGGAGCGGATGGGCAGGTCGCCGTCGATCCGCAAGTACACCTCCTGACCGCCGCGGTAGAAGCGGACGGCGAAGGTCCCGTCGCCCAGCGGGGCGATTACCTGCTCGATGTAGCCCGGGTCGGAATCGGTCACCGACGCCAGCGACGCCAGGTAGTAGCAGTCGCCGACGGAGCCCTGGGCGATGTCGTCGTACTGGGCCCCGTCCACGAACAGCGGCTTGGAGTCGGCGAAGTTGCGGTAGCCGCCGCTGGCCGAGCCGGTGACGACCGGGTCGCGCAGGTCCTGCCCCGCGATCTCCAGCGAGACGTAATCGCCGGAGGAGGCGTTGTTCGTCCAGGGCTGGTAGAACTGCTGGATCTTGTGGACGGCGCGGGCGGCGGTCTCGACCGCCGTGGCGTCGCCGATCCCGTCGCTGGTGTCGCCCCAGAAGCTGTCCTGGCCCTCGCCGCCGTACAAGGTGTCGCTGCCGCCGCCGACCGCGACCAGCAGGTCGTCGCCCAGCCCCCCGTACAGGTTGGACGAGCCGGCCCCGGCCTCGAAGAGGGCGTCGTCGCCGTCGCCGCCGTACACCCACCCGGCGGCCGAAACGCTGTTGGTCAGGCGGATCACGTCATCGCCGCCGAAGCCGTAGACCACGATCGAGGTGTACAGGCCCTGGCAGGTGATCACGCCCGCCCCGGTGGCCACGCTCACCGATCCGCCCGACTGGCTGACCGTCAGCTCGTCGGCGCCGTCGGTGCCGATCACCAGCAGTTGCAGCCCGCCGGAGGTGCTGTAGGTCTCGGTGGTGACGACCTCCCCCGGCAGCGGGTTCAGGTCGGGCGGGGCCGGCGGAAGCACCGCGTCGGCCTGCGTGGACACCTCCAGCCGGTACCGGCCTTCGCTGCCGTCGGCGCCGGCGGCCCGGAGGTAGTAGACCTGCCCGTTCAGCACCTCGAACGTCAGCGACCCCGCGCCGGTGTCGATCAGCTCGCCCGCGGCGTCGTAGACGTTGAGGATCCCGTTCAGCCCGGACGAGATGCTTGTCGGCGTCATCGAGACCGTCATCGTGCCGTTGGCGACGGCCGTCACCGACAGGACGTCCAGGTCGCCGGCGTAGTCGATCCGCCCGTCGGCCGAGCCCGACCCGCCGCCGTTGAGCGACAGGGCGCCGGAGGAGTCGATCGTGTTGCCGTGGTCGTCGATCGGGTTGCTCACCACCGACAGGGAATAGTCGCCGCCCGTGCCGTTGGCGGCGGCCGCGACCACGTAATAGACGCTGCCCGGATCCGCGAACAGGTTGCAGGCGGCGCTGCCGGAGGTCGCCAGGACGCGGGTGACGAGCCGGCCGGTGGCGTCGTAGACCAGCACGTGCGGCTGGAGGCCGCCGCCGGTGGCCGACATGGAGATCTGGATCTCGCCCCGGGCGGGGGCGGTGACCTGGTAGGAATCCATGCCGCCGGCCGTCAGAGAGCCCGAGGCGTCTACCGACCCCGCCGCCGGCAGGTCCATCGTCATCGCGTCGACCAGGAAGGCGGGGATGGTGGGGTTGATCGAGAGGCGATACCGTCCGACGGTGTCGTTGTCGCCGGACACCCCCAGGTAGTACTGTTGGCCCTGGACCACGTCCACCGTCAGCACGCCCGCCTGGTCGCTGGCCAGCAGGTGCCCGTCGGACCCGTAGGCGCTGATCCGGGCCTCGAGGTTGTCGCTCCAGCCGGACGTGAGCATCATCTCCATCCGCCCGGTGGTGGTGGCGACGAACTGCAGCATGTCCACGTCGCCGGCGTAGTCGATCCGCCCGGCCGTCTTGCCGGAGCCGTTGGAGGCGATCCGCAGCGAGCGGGCGGCGGCGAAGCTGTTGCCGTACTCGTCCTTGGGCGTGCTGGCGAAGTCCAGCGCGTACTCGCCGGCGGCGTTGTTGCGGCTGGAGGCGGCGACGTAGTAGGTCTGCCCGGGCTTGATGCCCAGGCGGACCCGGCTGTCGGTGGTGCCGCGAGTGGCGTTGTCGTTGCGGCGGATCTGCCGGCCCCGGGCGTTGAACACCTGGAGCACCGAGTCGATCCCGCTGCCCCCGTCGCTCATGAGCATCTGGAGCTTCCCCCTGGCCGGGGCGGTGAAACGATACAGGTTGGCGCCCACCTGCTCG
>DASRZG010000251.1:0-2261 GCA_035686585.1 Phycisphaerae bacterium | reverse complement strand
GCCGGCTCGTCCACGAGCTGATGCGGAAGCCCGGGCCGGACGTGTCGGTCCTGCTGACCCACACCTTTCCCCTGGACGACTACAAAGCCGCCCTCAGCGCCGCCATTCACAAAGGCGCCCACCGCAGCATCAAGGTGGCGTTCGCCTTCGAGCGGTGAACCGCGGGAACCGGGAACCGGGAACAGAGTGCACCACCCCAGCGCCGGACCCCCAAGAGGCCGGGTCACTTCAGTGATCCCGGGCAGTTGGCCGCCCTGGAGACCCCGAGCGGCTCTCTCCCGCCTCTTCCTGGCGATGCACCGGTCCGTCGCTCGAATCGACGCCAAGGTCTATGGAGGACGGCACCGCTGGCGCTGGGGAATTGCCGCCTTGCCTTGTCATCCGGGACGCAATCCGCCGCACGAGCCATATCACGATCAGAACCGGCAGGACCAGGATGAACACCAGCGGCAGGAAGACCGCCGGCAGCCAGACCCACCAGCGCGCGGGGCGAGCCGGGCGGTCCGGGGGGACGGTGCAGGCGGGGAGGTAGACCATCAGGCCGTAGACCCAGGTCCACATGCCCACGCCGGGGAGGTTGGCCGGGCCGAATGTGAAGGTCTCGGCCAAGGTGCCCGTCAGGCCGAACAGGAGCATCACCTCCAGGGGCTTGAAGTCCCACCGGCCCAGCAGCCACGCCCAGCAGAGGAACCAGGGAACGAACGCCAGCACGCTGTGGCGGATGACCTCCAGGTAGTTCCTCGAGCAGGTGATCCGGGCGGCCTCGGTGGCGGCGCCGAACAGGGGGGCGGCGTTGGTCAGCGAGGTGGTGACGGCCTCTTCCAGCAGGGCCAGGACGATACACAGGACGACGAACCGGACCCGCCAGCCAAGCGGGATCCGCCGGAGCCATCCGACCAGCCGGTCGCGCAGGACGAACATGGCCGCCCCGCCGGCAAGACACCAGAAAACGATCAGCCCCATGCCCATGCCGACGATGGCCCGCTTGTCCGGGTCCCGCTCGCCCACAAACACCAGCAGCCCGCACACGCCCGCCACCACCAGCCCGTAGACGGCCAGTACCTGGAGAAGCCGTAGCGCCAGTTTTTGCCTGGATATCACCCGATTCGAGTTCCGGAGACGGCGTGCCTGGAAATCCAAGGGAGTTTGTACCGCACTGGCGTCTCGGGGGACAGGGCAAGCGGCTCAGAACTGCCGCGCCAACTCTCGGGCCTGCTCGACGGCCTCGTCGGCCCGTTGCCCCGCGACGTCCGGGCCGCCCATCAGGGTGGGCTGGACCACGATCGTCCGCACGTCGGTGATGCCGATGAAGCCCAGGATCAGCTCCAGGTAGGGCTTCTGCATGTCCAGGTGCGCCAGCTCGGGCGGGGAGTAGTCGCCGCCGCGGGCGTAGACGAGGGCGGCCTTGCGCCCCGTCAGCAGGCCGTGGTAGCCTTCCTGCGGGTCGTAGGAGAAGGTGTACCCCGGCTGGACGAGCACGTCGATGTAGTGCTTGAGCGGGTAGGGGATGCCGAAGTTCCACATCGGCACGGCGAAGAGGTACTTGCCGGCGGCGGCGAAGCGGTCAATGATCATCTCGACCCTATGCCACGCCCGCCGCTGGGTCTCGGTGGCCTGTTGGCCGTGGAGGATGGCGTACTTGGCGTCCAGGACCGCCCCGTCGAAGGTCGGCAGGTCGGCGGTGAACACGTTGAGCGAATCGACCTCGTTGTCCCCGTGGGCCTGGCGGTAGGCCTCCAGAAACGCCTCCGCCACCCGGATCGACTTCGACCGCCCCCCGCGCGGCGACGCCTGGATGTACAGGAGCTTGGCCATCGTTTGCACATTCTAGGCACCCGCCGCAGGGGAATACACGCGAAGGGTTCGCGCAGATGTCGAATGGCGCCGGGCCTGGGGCCGTTGACATTCGAGGCCGCGTCGGCGAAGTTCTGGGGGTGCCGTCGGAGAAGGGAGCGGGAACAGGAGTGTCCGCATTGACACCTCGCCAACGCATGCTGGCCGCGATTCGGGGTGAGCCGGTGGATCGTCTGCCGGCGGCCACGTACAACTGCCATCCGTTTTCGTGGGGGCGGCATCGGGAGTGGGCGGAATACGGGCCGATCCTCGACGCCGTGCGGCGCACGGGGGCGGGGATGCTGTGCAAGGTGGGCGGGCGGCGAAGCGGGGGGCTGCCGGAGCCGGAGGTGGCCGAAACGGTCGAGGGCGGCCACCGCGTCTCGACGTGCGTCCTCCCAACGCCGGAAGGTCCTCTGCGGCGGGTG
>DASRZG010000250.1:0-6674 GCA_035686585.1 Phycisphaerae bacterium | reverse complement strand
GAAGCGGGTGCCCCGGACAAGCCGCTGTTGGGCTTGACCGGCTCCCCCAACGGCCGGCAGGCCACAGGACCGGGTGCCCCGGACAAGGCGTCGTTCGCCTTGTCCGGCTCCCTCAACGGCCGGCCGGCCACCGGACCGGGTGCCCCGGACAAGGCGCTGTTGGGCTTGTCCGGCTCCCCCAACGGCCGGCAACCCACAGAAGCGGGTGCCCCGGACAAGCCGCTGTTGGGCTTGTCCGGCTCCCCCAACGGCCGGCAGGCCACAGGACCGGGTGCCCCGGACAAGCCGCTGTTGGGCTTGTCCGGCTCCCTGGAAAGGAGGCAGGCCACCGGCAAGGCCGGTGTCTCGCTTGGCTCACTGCAGCGACCGCAAGCAAGATTCCTTGTCGATGGGAATCAAGCCAGGCTCGTCATACTCCCACTCCCGGAAGCTCGACCAGCACCATTCCTCGGGGCTCTCAACAAGCCCTCGTCTGACGGGGTTGTTGTGAATGTAATCGATGACGGACCTGAGTGTACCGATCTTGCGGACGTTTCTGTCGTACCCGGCCCCGTCCAGCCAGAAGCGATATGGGCAACTTCTCTGCCCTGTTGCCAGCACACCCAACCCGGAAGGGTTCTCCGCTCTGAGCCATCCGATGGCTTTCCGGGAGACGGACTGTTTGATCGACTTGCTGATGCCCGAGATCGAGTAGGTCTCCTCCCGAGGCCAGATGAGCAGGTGCACGTGCTCCGGCATCAGGACATAGGCCCACACGTCGAACGCGTGCTTGTCGCGGGCCATGGCGACGGCATCGGCAACGTAACGGCGAGTCCTGTCGCGGGCCAGGAATGCCCGCCGCCGAAAGCAGGAGAACGTCAACTCGTGTGCGTCCCAAGGTTCATCGAAGTGACGATATCGCCGATTGTACCGGGCCATGGCGGCAGGCTACTGCATTCCACGGACCACGGCAACGTCGTTGACCGGGATCGAGCCTGGCCTTGCCGTGGGACGAGCCGGACAAGCCAACAGCGGCTTGTCCGGGGCACCCTTTCCGTGGAACAGTGCCTTTGGGACGAGCCGGACAAGGCAGACAACGCCCCCAACGGGGCAGGCTTGTCCGGGGCACCCTTTCCCGTGGGTTGCTGGCCTTTGGGGGAGCCGGACAAGCCGAACGGCGGCCCCAACGGGGCAGGCTTGTCCGGGGCACCCGGTCCTGTGGGTTGCCGGCCGTTGCAGGTTTTCAACCTGTTTGCATTGAACAGGTTACAAACCTGTTCCACCCCGCGCCATCGCCATCGCCTCCAGCAGGGCGCGGGCCTTGTCGAGGGTTTCCTGGTATTCGCCGTCCGGGGTGGAGTCGGCCACGATCCCGCCGCCGACCTGGACGTGAGCCGTGCCGGCGTCCCAGACCACCGTGCGGATCACGATGTTCAGCTCCGCGTCGCCGTCGGCGCCGATCCAGCCGATCGCGCCGGTGTAAACGCCGCGGGCGACCGGCTCGAGCTCGTCGATGATCTCCATCGCCCGAATCTTGGGCGCCCCGGTGATCGACCCGCCTGGGAACGTCGCCGCCAATACGTCGGCCACGTCCACCTCATCGCGAAGCTCGCCCACCACCGAGCCGACCAGGTGGAACACCGTCGGGTGCGTCTCCAGCTCGCGGCGGTTGGGCACCCGCACCGTGCCGAACCGGCATACCCGCCCCAGGTCGTTGCGGAGCAGGTCGATGATCATCGCCAGCTCGGCATTGTCCTTTTCGCTTGCGACCAGGGCGGCCGCGGCCTCGGCGTCGGCGCGGGCGTCCCCCGTGCGGGGGCGCGTGCCCTTGATGGGCCGGGTCAGGACCTTCCGCCCGCGGATCCGCAGGAACAGCTCCGGCGAGCTGGACAGCACGGCCGCCCCTTCCAGCAGCAGCATGGCGGAGTACCACGCGGGGTTGCGGCGGCGGAGGAGCTTGTAGATTTCCAGCGGCGGCGGGGCGTCGGGCACGGTGAAACGCTGGGAGAGGTTCACCTGGAAGATGTCGCCGGCGGCGATGTACTCGACGCACCGGGCGACGGCGCGGCGGTAGGCATCGGGCGCGAAATTGCTCGTCGCCTCCACGGCCGGCAGGGCGGCGGCGGAGGCCCGGTCGGCGGGGGCGGCCGGCTCTCCCCGGCCCGCGCCGGACAGCAGCACCTCGCGCAGGGCCTCGCGCGTGCGGGCCGATTCGGGCCGGTCCAGCCACAGGAGCGTCCACCGCTTCCCGATGGCGTCGTAGACGGCCGTCGCGTCGTAGAAGGCCAGGTGGAGGTCGGGCAACGAGGTGTCCCGGACGGCCCGGCCCGGCAGGCGCTCCAGGTTCCGCCCGAACTCATAGCCCACAAACCCGATCCACCCCGGCCCGTAGGGCAGCGGCGCCGGACCGGTGGCGCGGTATCGCCCCAGGACCGCCCGGAGCCGGTCGATCACCGTGGGCCCTTCCGGCACGCCCCCGGCCGCGTCCGTCACATGCCCGTCACGGACGATGACGGCATCGGCAGGGCGGCATGCCAGGACAGTGTATCGCCCGTACCGCATGTCCAAGGCGGAGCTGTCGAGCAGGGCCGGGGCGGGCTGAGCGGCGAGGGCGTCGATCAGCTCGCCCGGCGTCGCGGACGTGGCGACCTCCTCGGCCAGGACCCGCCCGGGTGGATGTTGTCGGGATGAGCGCGGCATCGTTGCGCAGATCGTACTTCGGTGGCACAGGTTTTCAACCTGTGGTCCCGCGGGGGCTGTGATGCTGCCACCGCCACAGGTTGAAAACCTGTGCCGCCCCCGTATGATACCGGCTCTCACACAAAAGGAGATCCGGGATGGAAAAGGTTCGTTACCACGAGATGCTGCCGCATGAGATCGTCGCGCGACGGCGGAAGTTCCCGGCCGCCTTTATCGGCCTGGGCGGGCTGGAATGGCACGGCGAGCATCTGGCCGTGGGCAACGACGCGTTGACGGCGGAGAAGCTGTGCGACCTGGCGGCGGCCGCGTCCGGGGGCTTCGCCATGCCGCCGATCTGGTACGGCGAGCCGCGCACGGTGCAATTGATGGAGGCCAACTACGACCCGGAGGGGAAGCTCGCCGCCGGGATGGACCTGCCGACGGAAACCTTCAGCCGGCGGCATTTCGGCATCGGCGCGGACGAGCAGGTCGCCTTCTACGAGCAACTGATCTACCACGTGCTGGTGCAGATGAACACGCTGGGAATGAAGGCGGTCTGCCTTCTCAGCGGGCACTACCCGCTGAAGACGTGGGCGGACAAGGCCGTCGAGCGATTCCATCGGATCAAACGCTTCCGCGGCACGCGGGCGTTCTGCGGGGTCGAGGGCCACTACCCGCAGCCGGTGGACCGCTCCAAGGCCGGCGGCGACCACGCGGGCAAATGGGAGAGCAGCTACCTGTGGTACCTTCGCCCGGACTGCGTGGACATGTCCGTCCACCTGGGCCGGGAGGACGAGCCCCTGGTCGGCGTGATGGGTCAGGACCCGCGCCAAACCGCCACCATCGAGCTGGGGCGGAGCGCCTGCAAGCGGATCGTCCGCGGCATGGTACTGAAGGCGCGCCAACTCATCGCGGAGGCGGACGGCGAGGGATAAGCCCGAACCCGGGTGCCACGGGCTGCTTGCAGCCCGTGTGCGGAGGGGGCAGGACGCTCGTTCGGGTCCCTTCTCGATCCCGCACGGGCTGCAAGCAGCCCGTGGCACCCAAGGCCTTCCGCGCCGCGTGGGAGGGGCCCGAGTTGGCTCATTCCTTGCCGTCTTCCCTCGCCGTCCAGTGGTACGGGGCGGCCGCGCCCGTGACCTGGGCCTCGACCGACTTGCCGATCAGCCGGCGGATCATCGCCTTCCGGCGCGGGGTGTGAAGCTCCGCCGGCCTGCGGCTGTCGGCGAGGATGGGTGGTGCGGCGGCGGTCAGGGTCCGGTAGGCCTTCGGCTGCCTCTCGCGGAACAGCCCCTGGCGGACCTCGGCGAACCCGGTCGCCTCGCGGTGGAAGTGGCCGGGGGCGAACCGGCGGGGCTGGCGGGGGTCCAGGCGGGCACAGACCAGGGCGTCCTTGCGGTCTCCGCCGTCGGCGAGCCGCTCGCCCCAGCGGTTGATCACCCCGCTGCGGTGGGGGCAGGCGATGAGGAGATTCAGGTCGTTGTCCAGCGCCCGGGAGGCCGCCTGAATGTCGCCGATCCGGCCGGTCCAGCCGTACCCGGCCGTGGGGTGCAGCACCAGGTCGGCGCCGTGGAGGGCCAGGCACCGCGCGGCCTCGGGGAACATCATGTCGTAGCAGATCATCATGCCGACCTTGCCCAGGGCGGTCCGGAACACCGGGAACCCCCTCCCCGGCGTCAGCACGCACGCCTCCTGCGGCGGCAGGTGGACCTTGCGGTACTTGCCGGCGATCCGGCCCTTGGCGTCGAAGAGCACGCAGGTGTTGTAATAGCGTCCGCCGGCCCGCTCGAACAGGCACGCGCCGAGGTGCATGCCGTGGCGGCGGGCCACGGCGGCGAACCGCTCGCACAGCGGCCCGGGCACCGGGTGGGCGTACCGCCGCAGGAAATCGCCTTCCCCCGGCAGCGGAATCAGGTTCGCCACACCCTGGAGGTCCTCGCCGGTGAGGACCAGGTCCAGGCCCTTCCGGCCGGCGCGGTCGCAGGCGGTGAGGCACCGGGCGGTGACGGACTCGACGTGCCGGTCGAGGGCCTGGACGTCGAAGTCGCCGCTGCAGGGGTGCGCGGCCCCGGCCGGGGAGGGCGTGCGGGCCTGGATCGCGCCGATGAGAAAGTCCTTCGTCGCCATGGGGGGGCTCCAACAGGGGAACGTCTTTCGCACGCCGCGACGGGGCGGCTCACGCGGGCCGGGGGCGCGCCTCGGCGGCGGCGGCGCTGTCGAGGACGAAGATCAGCCTCCCCTCCGCCGGGCGGACGCGGGCGGCGGGGTATCTGGCCTTCCGCTCGTCGTCGTCGGACAGGACGGCGGCGACGGCACAGGCCTTGTCCCCGCCGGTGATGAAGAACATCACGTTGCGGGCGGCGTTGATGAGGGGATAGGTGAAGGTCATCCGGTTCCGCCCGATCACGGGCACGAACTGGGCGATCACGAGGCGCTCGCGCTCGGTCAGGGCCGGGGTGTCGGGGAACAGGCTGGCGGTATGCCCTTCCCGGCCCATGCCGAGGTGGATCAGGTCAAACGCCGGAAGCTCGCCGCCCCCGGCGGGCACGAGCCGGCGGATGAGGTTTTCGTACTGTTCGGCCGCGGCGGCGAGGTCGCGGCAGTCGGCGGGCATGGGGTGGACCTGCCCCAGGGGGACGGGCACGTGGTCCAGCAGCGTCTTGGTGACCAGGCGGTAGTTGTTCTCGACGTGGTCCTGCGGCACGTCGCGTTCGTCGCCGAAGAAGATGTGCAGCTTCTGCCAGGGGACGCTCTCGGCCAGCGGGGGCGCGGCCAGGCAGCGGTAGAGTTCGGCCGGGGTGGTGCCCCCGCACAGGGCGATGTAGCATTGCCCCGCCTCGGCGACGCGCGCTGCAATGATCTCGGCCACCCGTCCGGCTGCGCGATGGGCCGCCGTTTCGGGGGCGGCCTCGACATGGATCTCAACCGGTCCCATCATCCGTGCCTCAGGGGCAGCTCTCCATACAGACGCCCCATGATACGCTCTCCGGGCAGACCTGTCACGCGGTTTGCCAGGAAGTTTCCGGTTCGGCGAAGAACCCCTCCGGCGGATCGGGCCCCCACGAGCCGCGGGGGTACCGGCGCAGGGGCGGGGCGCCCGCGCGGTCCCAGGCGGCGCGGATCGAATCGACGATCCGCCATGACTCGTTCACCTCGTCGGCCCGGGGGAACAGCGACCCCTGGTCGCGCAGGGCGTCCAGCAGCAGCCGCTCGTATGCCTCGGGGCTGGCCATCTCGAACGACCGGCCGTAGTCGAACTCCATCCGCACGGGCCGAAGCATCATGCCGGTCCCCGGCGCCTTGGCGTCAAAGGCGATGGAGATGCCCTGGGCCGGCTGGAGGCGGAAGACCAGCCGGTTCGGCTGCCGCCAGTCGCAGGCCTCCGGCCCGAACAGCCGGATCGGCTCGCGCCGGAAGGTCACCACCACCTCGCCCACGCAGCGCGCCAGGCGCTTGCCCGTCCGCAGGTAGAAGGGCACGCCCGCCCACCGGGTGTTGCGGATCTCCAGGCGGACGGCGGCGTACGTCTCGGCGGTCGAGTGCGGCGCCACGCCCGGCTCGTCCAGGTACCCGCCGCGTCCGGCCGAGGCGGCGTACTGGCCGCGCACGGTCCGCGCCGCCACTTCCTGCGGCGTGAGGGCGTCGATCGCGCGCAGCACATTGACCTTCTCGTCGCGGATCGCCTCGGACGTCAGCCGCAGCGGCGGGTCGATCGCCACCAGGCACAGCAGCTGCAGCAGGTGGTTCTGGACCATGTCGCGCAGGGCGCCCGCTCGATCGTAGTAGCCCGCGCGCTCGCCGACGCCGGCGTCCTCGGCCAGGGTGATCTGCACGTCGTGAACGCACTGCCGGCACAGCAGCGGCTCGAAGATGGCGTTGGCGAAGCGGAACACCAGCATGTTCTGGACCGTCTCCTTGCCCAGGAAGTGGTCGATGCGATAGATGGCCGATTCGTCGAACCGCCGCGCCAGCAGCTCGCTCAGCGCCGACGCCGACGCCAGGTCGCTGCCGAAGGG
>DASRZG010000249.1:0-4733 GCA_035686585.1 Phycisphaerae bacterium | reverse complement strand
GCTTGCCGAAGGGGAAGTCCGCCAGCTTGTCGTTTCGGACCAGGTGGGGGTGGAGGTGCATCATCCGGGCGGTCTCGGCCTCCCCGCCGTGGCAGGAGGGGTGGGCCAGGCCGGCGGCCTGAAAGACCTCCGGCGGGACGTAGGTCATGCAGACGAAGACGCCGCCATCGACGGGCTGGGTGTCGTGGAAGGCCCGCAGGGTCGCCCGGAGGGTGTCGGTGTTGCCGCCGTGGGCGTCCCAGAGGACGATCTTGCGAACGCCGTCTTCGGCGATGGCGGCCAGGATGTCCAGCACCGTTTGCATCAGCGTCCGGACGCCGATGCGGCAGACGAAGGGCCTGCGTTTGGCGTTGACGTTGTTGGAGATCGGCAGCGTCGGGTACATCAGGGCGCGGGCGTCCTGCCGGTTGGCCAGCTCGACCGCCCGGCGGACCACCGCGTCGCCGGCGTAGTAGTCCGTCCCGTACGGCAGGTGAGGCCCGTGGGCCTCCACCGACCCGACGGCGAACACCACCACCTCCGGCCCGAACGCCTCCACCTCCTCGACCGTCATTTCCATCAGGATGCCGCTGGACATGGACGTCTCCTTTCCGACGTGCGCCGGAGGGGAACCCGGGCTGTGGGGGTCGTCTGCCACCCGCTTCAGCCGATGGTGCCCGGGCCGGTCCCACAGGCAGCCCGCCTCGGGGTGCTTCCCGATCAGCGCCTTCAGGCGTTTCGGCTGAAGCCATTGATCGAGAAGCCCCGCTAAAGCGGGCTCGGGGGTCTCACAAGCCACGCCAACCACCGGCTGAAGCCGGTGGCAAACAGGCTTCACGAGGCATCACCGTGGTCTTCAAACGCTCGAACGGAACGACACGCCAGGATCGAACTGGATGCACCGAATCCGCTTCTTCTTTCGTACTTCGTGCTTCGGATTTGTCTCGGATTTCGTGTTTCGGATTTCGTGTTTCGGATTTGGCCGGGGAGGCTTCCGCGACTGCCGCCGTTTCCCTGCCCTACGAATGACGAGTGACTGTTGACGAATGGCCCGCCGACGTGACCTTGGCCATGGCGGCGGCGAGGGACTTGGCGTCCAGGCCGGCCTCGGCGAGTTGCTCGGACCGGCTCGCGTGGGCGATGAACCGGTCCGGCAGGCCCAGGATGCGGACGTTTCGGGCGTCGAGCCCCCGCGCGGCGGCCAGCTCCATCACGGCCGATCCGAACCCGCCCGCGGCGGCGTGGTCCTCCACGGTCAGCACCGGGGTGGCCGATTCGATCAGCCCGGCGATCAGCGCCTCGTCGAGCGGTTTGACGAACCGCGCGGAATACACGGCCACGTCGATGTCCTTTTCCTTCCGGAGGGCCTCGGCCGCGGTCAGGGCGTATTCGGCCATCGCCCCCAGCGCCAGGAAGGACCCGTCGGCGCCTTGGCGGAGGCAGTGGGCCTTGCCCAGCTCGACCGGCCCGGCCTCCCCGGGGAGGGTCTGGGGGGCCTCGTCGCGGGGGTAGCGGATGGCGCAGGGCCGGTCCAGAGACAGCGCCAGGTCCAGCATCGCTTCCAGCTCGGTCGCGTCGGCGGGGGCCATCAGGACCATCCCGGGCAGCGGGCGGAGGTAGGCCAGGTCCAGCATGCCGTGGTGGACGGCCCCGTCCGAGCCGACCAGCCCCGCGCGGTCCATGCACAGCAGGACCGGCAGGTCCTGGAGGGAGATCTCCTCGAAGAGCTGGTCGAAGGCCCGCTGGCAGAAGGTGGAGTAGATCGCCACCACGGGCCGCAGGCCCGCCTTGGCCATTCCGGCCGCCATGGCCACGGCGCACGACTCGTTGATGCCCACGTCCATGTACCGGTCGGGCAGCGTGTCGCGGAAGGCGTCCAGGCCCGTCCCGTCCGGCATGGCGGCGGTGAGGGCGATGATCCGCTTGTCGCGGCGCGCCCGCTGCAGCAGGGCGCCGCTGAAGACCTGGGTCCACGACGGCCCGCCCGGGGCGGGGAACTCCACCACGTTGCCGTTGACCGTGTGGGCGCTGGGCGAGTGGAAGCGGCAGGGGTCCTCGACGGCGTAGTCGCAGCCCCGGCCTTTCTGGGTGTGCACGTGCAGCAGCACCGGCTCCTCGACCTGGGACAGCAGGCGGAGGATCCGCCGCAGCGCGCCGATGTCGTGCCCGTCCATCGGCCCGAAGTAGCGGAAGCCCAGCCCCTCGAAGAACCGCTCGCCGTAGACGGTGGTCCGCAGGCCCTCCTTGATGTGCCGCAGGGCGTCGCTGACCTCCTCGCCCAAGGGCAGCGACCGGAGCACGCGCTCCGTCCGCTGCTTCATGTCCGAGTACGTCCGCGTCAGCCGGATCCGGTCCAGCAGCGTCGCCAGCCGCCCCTGCGTCACGTCGATCGCCATCGAGTTGTCGTTGAGGATCACCAGGAACTGCCGGCGCAGCATCCCGGCGTTGTTGATCGCCTCCAGGCTCAGCCCGTTGACGATCGAGGCGTCGCCGACCACCGCGACCACCTTCCGGTCGCCCCGCCCGGCCGCCGCGTCCGCCCACGCCATCCCGGCGGCGGTGGCGATGGCCGTGCCCGCGTGGCCGGTGGCGAACAGGTCGTACTCGCTCTCGGAGGGGGCGGGGAACCCGCTGACCCCGTCCCTCTGGCGGAGGCGATCGAACGCCTCCCGCCGCCCGGTGACGATCTTGTGGGCGTAGCACTGGTGCCCCACGTCCCACAGCAGGCGGTCGCGGCGGAAGTCGAATACCGCGTGCAGCGCCAGCGTCAGCTCGATCACGCCCAGGTTGCTCGCCAGGTGCCCGCCGCGGCGGGAGACCGTCTCGGCGATCAGCCGGCGGATCTCCTCGGCCAGGGCGGTCAACTGCTCGACCGACAGGTCCTTCAGGTCCTCCGGCGAACGGATCGACTCCAGCGTGATCTCGCCCGGTCTGTCTTCTGCTGCCTTGGTCACTGCGTTCTCAACCTGTCCTATCGTCGGATGGGCGGGCGGGGTTTCCGGAAGCGGGCCTATCGCCGTCGCCCGACCAGCAGACGGCCGAGCTGTCGAAGCCTATCGGCACGCGGGCCCAGAATCTCCAGCGCGCCGCACGCCTGGTCGGTCAGCTCGGCGATGTGGGCCCCGGCGCGGTCCAAGTCCATCTCGGCCGCGTAGGTGCGTTTGCCGGCCTGGGCGTCCTTGCCGGGGGTCTTGCCCAGGGCCCCCGCCGATCCGGTCGCGTCCAGCAGATCGTCGGCGATCTGGAATGCCAAGCCGGTCTTCTGGCCGAATTCGCCCAGGGCGTCCAGCCGGGCCTCGTCCGCCCCGGCGCACGTGCCTCCCATCCGGACGGCGGCGCGGATCAGGGCGGCCGTCTTGCGGAGGTGGATGTACTCCCTGCCGTCCGGGCCCGGGGGAACCTGGCACAGGGCCATGTCCGCGACCTGCCCGGCGATCATACCCGCCGGCCCGCCGCCGGCCGCCAGCTCCGCCACCAGCGCCGCCGCCAGGGCGGCGTCCGGCGTGCCGCGGACCAGCACCTCGAACGCCCGGGTCAGCAGGGCGTCGCCGGCGAGGATCGCCATCGCCTCGCCGAACTGCACGTGCACCGTGGGCCGGCCTCGGCGGAGGGTGTCGTCGTCCATCGAAGGCAGGTCGTCGTGGACCAGGCTGTAGCAGTGGACCATCTCCACCGCCACGGCGGCCGGGAGGGGATCGGCCCGCCAGCGGGGCTCGTCCGCCACCGCCTCGGCCGACAGCATCACCAGGGCCGGACGCAGCCGCTTGCCGCCGCCGCCGCAGGCGTACCGCATCACCTCGGCCAGCTCGGCGGGCACCTGACCATCCGCCAGCCACTCCGCCATCGCCGGCTCGAACCGCTCGCACAGCGGGTCCAGCAGCGCGGGCAGACTCACGTCGACGGGCTCATTCACCGGACGTTTCCTTCCTGCACAACATTGCAAATCGAGACCAATTATAGAAACGCCCGGCGGGTTTTTACAGGGGCAGGTGGCGCTGCGAGACTGTGGCGTCCCCTTATTTCGCCCCCGGCCCTGGGGGCCGGGGGTCGACTTGGGGTGACCTTGTGCGCACAGGGTCGGGAGGATTAACCCCCGGCCACAAGGGCCGGGGGCGAAATAAGAGAAGAGCCACCCTCGCTTTTCCTACGCCTGCGACTCTCGCCGGGAAGGATACCAGCTCCGGCGGAAATCGATGTTGGCGTCCCACTCCGCCCGGTTGTCCGTCGTCCCCGGCGTGCTCTTGTCGCTGTAGGTGATCTCGTCCAGGAAGGCGACGACGTCGCGCAGCTGCCCTTCGATCAGGTTGATCGCCACGGGCCGGGTCGGGCCGCTGTCCGCCTTGCTCCTGATGTACCAGTGGAACCCGTGGATCAGGCGGTCGATCAGCAGGACCTTCTCCCGCGGCGTCCGGGCCGACGGAAACGCCTTCACGAACTCCCGGAACTGTTTCAGCACCGGCTCGGCCCCGCTGAGCTGGGTGTGCTGGATCGTTTTGAAGTACGCCGCCCAGGGCAGCTCCCACCCGCACGTACAGCGCAGCACCTCCTCGCGCCGCACGGTCTGGCAGCAGCAGGGGCAGGGTAGCTCGCCCGCGCGGGCGCGATTGGCGGTGAGGAAGCTCTCGCACCGGGCGAGCAGGGCGCAGCCGACCTCGTCGATCAACTCCTGGTTGTAGATCCCCTTCGCGTCGGTCTCGTAGAACCGGCGGATCAACTTCTTCGGCACCCGCGGCGCCCAGGTTGGCAGTCGGTTG
>DASRZG010000248.1:0-9386 GCA_035686585.1 Phycisphaerae bacterium | reverse complement strand
CCGCGTGGGAAATCCTTATGAGGGGAACCGGGAGCCGGGAACCAGGAACTAAGGAACCGGGAGCCGGGAACCAGGAACCGGGAACGCCGCAACGGGGCGCAACGCCCCCTCAATGCCTACACCCACGCGCTGCGCCGCGTGGGAAATCCTTATGAGGGGAACCGGGTACAAAGGAACCTGGGGTCGCGTTGTCCGCGCTCCGCGCGGGCGGGGGGAAACACCAACGACGCCAAAAGGCAAGCCGATTTCAGGGCCTGGCTTGCCTTTTGGCGTCGTTGTCGTTCAAGCCGTTGTGTACCTCGGCGCCCCCTCACCGCCCCGCCTTCACGGGCGCGGAGGGGGTCGAGCGGTTCCCGTACAAGTCCACCGCCACCACGGTAATCGCCTTGCCCGCGGCGGCGGCCGAGGGAACCTCGGCCGAGAGCCGGTGGGTCTGGGCGGCCGACTTGCCGTCGGCGAGGACGTCGTACCAGGCCGTGATCGTGTTGTCGTTCGCCCGGGCCCAGCTCACCGACACCGACGCGCCCTGCCCGGGCCTCACCTGGACGGCGGCGACCCGATCCGGCGGCTCCAGGTCCGCGCCGCGGAAGACGATCACCTCGTCCATCTGGTACGGCTCGCCGGAGGCAAATGTCAGGCCGCGGGGGTAGTCCTGCGTCATGGGCACCAGCCCCTGGCTCCGCTGGCGGCGGAGCATCCCAAGCCGGGTGCGGACCAGCACCCAGTCGGTTCCGGGGGACATCACCGACCCGATGGACGGTTCGGAGAAGTGCCCGGTCATCATCGCCCAGGGCCCCGGTCCCAGGCGGCGGCGCCCGTGGCTGCGCCAGGCCATCTTGCTGGCGTGGGTGCTCCATTCGTCCAGGGCGGCCCACTTCCTCGCGTCGGCGGCCTCGGCCGTCAGGAACACCTCGTGCCGGTCCGCCTCGCACTGCTCGCTGTCGGGCGCCCTGCCGTAGTAATACAGCCTGCCGTCGGCGTTCATCTTCAGGGCGTAGATCAGCGTCACGTCGTCCATGTCCCGCAGGGGCCTGTCGAACTGGATGGCGCCCGAGCCGTCCTTGGGCGCGATGCACTTGCCCGGGCCGCGGAAGCTGTCCTCAACGATCTTCGCCCCGCTGAAACCGGCCAGGTCGCCGCCGTCGAAGCCGGACTTGTAGATCAGATCGAACAGCCGCTGCGGCGGCTTGACCGCGACCGTCCCAGCCGCCAGGACCGCGTGGCCGAACCGCTGGCAGACGTGGCTGGACTCGCACCAGGTGGGCGACCAGGAGGTGTCCTCGCCCTCGCGGTAGTTGCCCGGGTCGGGGATCGTGATGATCGACGGCGTCAGCGGGTAGTTCCGCGTCGGCCGGCCCAGCTCGGGCCGCTGCCGGTTGACGTTCAGGCCCCACACGCGCGGGACGGCCCCCGCCACGCCCAGATCGGCCATCGGCACGGCCAGCTCGACCGTCCACCCGCCGTCGAACCGTCCCCCGGCCGCCTGGACCGAGGCGTTCCACGCCTTGGGGTCCTTGCCCTTGCCGTCGTAGACCAGCCCCTTGGGGTTGACGATCAGGTGGTAATAGTTCAGCCGGCGTTCGGTGTGCCCGGGGTCGAGGAATATCTCCACCGTGTCGCCGTTCCACAGGTCGCCGTCGCGCTGGTTCCCGGCCGCGATGATCCGATCGGGCTGGGCCTCGAAGCACCGGACCGCCACGTAGACCGCCTTGGCGTCGGCCAGGACGCGGGCCTCGGTCTTCTGCGAAGGCGTCTCCCATCGCCCGCAAAGGAACCCCAGCGTCACCGGCGCCGCGGCCGACCAGGCGTCCTCGTCCAGCCGGCCGTCGATGACCGGCGCCTTGGCGGGCTGGGCCACCCACATCACCGGCGGCCCGAATTCCTTCCGGACCTTCGCCAGCTCTTTCGTCGGCTCGGCGCCGGCCCAGGCCCACGGAAGCAGCGTTGCCGCGACGAACGCAAGTGACTTGCCGGTCATTTCGCCCATCTCCTCGATCCGCATCCGCCCCTGTTGACTCATTGCCTTCAACCCGCCCCGACGGGCGGCGGTTCCGTCGGCCTCCTCCGGCATCTGGCAATCCCCGGCATCCTCTCATACAATGTGTTCGCAGTGATGAGAGGAGTCGGCGGTGCGAAGTTCCAAGCCGGGAAAAACCAAGGCGATGCTGCTGGGCGTGGGGCTCGACGGGGAGGACGGGCACGTCCGGGCCACGCGCGGGGAGAACTTCCATCTCGTCGGCGGCAGCCACGACACCCACGAGCAGATGCAGGAGAAATGCATCAAGTTCAACGAGAAGCTCAAGAAGCGCGAAAAACGCCTCGAAGACCTGCACAGCAAGGAATTCCTCGACATCGCGGCCGAGTGCCAGATGAACGTGGTGACGCCCCCCAAGCGGCGCGAGTAGTCCACGCGAAGGGGGACTTCTTCAGGTAGATCCCAGTGACGGACGGTCCGCGCCGCTCGCGGTTTCGCGAAGGCGGGATGAGCTGGACCTTCGCACGAATCGGATTGCTCAAGCATCCGCGAAACCGCAAGCGGGTTCGAACAGCGCAGGGGCATCACTCCCGCGCTGGGCGTCAAGGCGTTCCCTTCAGGACCTCCGCCTTCAGCGTCTCCATCACGCCGGTCAGCGGGTTGGGCTTGTCCTTGGTCGCGTTGACCGAGATCAGCACCAGCGGCACCGAGACGGTCTGTCCGGCCTTGATGGGGATAGATCGCTGCAGGCCCACCAGGCCGGCGTTGAAGCCGACGCTCGGGGCGACAAGCTTGGCCAGCGACGGGCTGCCCTCGGCCACCGCGAACAGGGCGGCGTCCTCGTGGACGGGCGGCTGGCCCCGGGTGCCGACCGCGTCCTGGAACCCGCGGAAGTAAGGTTGGGGCTTGTCCTTGGGCCAGCGGCCCGGGTCGGGCCAATAGCCCGGGTTGACCCGCTGCATGGCCATCGGCGCCAGCACGGCCTCGGCGACGATGTCCTTCTCGCACCGGTTGGTCAGCCGGATGTCGACGACGACGGCCGAGACGCCTTCCCCGGCCGGCAGGGCCCGCGTCTTGAGCTCGCCCTGGACGGGCAGCTTCAGGCCCATCGTGGCGAAGTCGACCCGGGCGGTCGTGCCGGCGGCCGCGAAGTTATTGTCCAGGAAAACCTTCGAGTTCTCCCGCGGCGGCGCCAGCTCCGGCCCGTCGGCGGCCCGCAGGCCCAGGCTGAGGGTGTACCTTCTGGCGACCTTGGTCCTGCCCGGCCCGGGCCAGCTCGCGTCGGCACCGAGGTGCAGCCAGTCCATCGCCCCGAAGTGGTTGGCCTGCGGGTTCATGATGTAGCTGGTCAGGTCGAAGCATGTCGGCCGGACGGTCACGGACTTCCGCCTGGCGATGTACCCGGCCACCGCCTCGGTCATCTGGACGGTCGTCTGCCGCGGGTTGCGGAACGGCAGGGAGGTGTGCCCGCCGGCGAGGAACTCCTCCGGCGTGGCGAACTCGAACAGCGGGGGCATCTGCTTGGGCTCGGCCCCGTAGGCCGGCATGCCCCGATAGCCCATGGCGACGCGGTAGGTCTTCTTGGGGTCGATGTCCTCGACGGCGAGCGTCTTGCCGGCTTCGTACGCGGGGTCGTCACGCCGGTCCAGGACACTGGAGGCCGACGCCCCGGCCAGCAGGCCGGTGACCCTCTCCCGCCCGCGGTCGGTCTGCATGCCGTACAACTGCGCCCCGGTGACTTCGGCGATGGTCAGGTATTCCGGAAACATGTCCAGGGTGCCCAGCTCGTGGACGGTCACGGGCCCGGCCGGGATGGACGTGCCCCAGCGGTTCCAGCTTGGGGTGTAGCTGAAGACAATGCCGACGTCCGCGCCGGTGGCCTCTTTGGCGGCGTCGGCGCGGAGGCGCAGGAGCTGGGCGGTGTCCACGGGGGCCTTCAGCTCGCCCAGCACGGCCCGGCTGGCGGGGCGCCAGGCGGCGTCGAAGATGCTGCGGTCGATCCGCGTAGCCGACGCGCCCACGTCCACGCCCCACTTGCGGGGCGCGGCGGGCACGTTGTAGACGAGGCAGTCCCCGTCGCGGAACCGATAGGCGCTCTCGTTGGCCAACTCCACCTTGCCCCCCCGGTCATCCGACACGCGGAACTTGCCGGCCGCGAAGGTCTTGGCGTCGTTGAAGGCGTAGACGATCACGTACTTCGCGGGGTGGAGCGGGTTGGGGTGGATGAACTTGACGCAGTTTTCGGGCCGGTCGTAGACCTTCTCGCCCACGGTGAACCGGCCCCGCTCGAACCGCACCGGCAGCTTGCCGGCGATGCGGGCGGTGAGCTGGTTCACCTCCGGCCCGCCGAGCAGGAACAGGTTGTACTGCGCCATGTCCGCGTCGGTGACCTCGGAGTCGGCCTTGCCGTAGTCGGGCCCCCAGGCGGCCAGGAGCTTGCGGACCTCCTCGTCACCGCCGGTGGGCTTGACCGTCAGCCACCGCCGCCCGGTCATGCGGAAGCCCCCGTCGCGCTTGAGCCCGTAGTAGCTGTGGACGATCCGGGCGCCGATCCCGCCGGGGGTCTGGGGCGTCTTGGCGAACGCCCCTGCCGGCGGGTCGGTGACGTTGATCAGCAGGTCGGCCTGGAACGGCCCGGCGTAGGATGGCTTGCCGTTGGTGGTCACCGTGACGGGCTTGGCGGGTTCGACCAGCTTGTCCGACAGGCTCAGGCGGTAGGCGCCGACGTTCTGCGCCGCCACGTCGATACGATTGCCGGGGGCGACCTGCACGTCGATCTGCGCGGCCAGGACGGGCTCGATCATCCGCTCGATTTGCACCCAGTACGCCTGGTGCCAGGTGAGGTTCCACGTGGCGTAGCGGACGTGCTTGGGCCACAGGTCCCGCCGCTGGGTCTTCGCCCAGGCGAGCAGCCGCTTCATCTCCTCGACGTTCTCGTAGGGCGCGCGCGCGTGGCCGTGATGGCCCATGATGACGCTGACGGGGTAGCCCATCGAGCGCAGCACGTGCCACCGGTTGATGTTCCGCTGGACGTACCCGCCGTCGGACCAGCCGTCGACGACCCTGAACGGCACGTTGGCCAGGCCCACCTGGCTGACGTTGGAGTACTGCCAGTTGGCGCAATTGGGCAGGATGCCCGCCACCAGGTGCGGGTAGTAGCTGCCCAGCCAGACGTCGGTGAACCCGCCGTCCGACCAGCCGGTCAGGAAGACGCGGTCGGGGCTGATGGGGAACTCGCCGGTGATCGCCGGCATCGCCTCGCGGAGCTCGTCGGCCGCGCCCATCCTGCCCTTGACGCCGTAATACAGGCTGGACCAGGCGAAGAAGGTATCGGTCTGGTTGGCGACCTCGGCCGTGGGGCGGTAGCCGCCGGCGGCCTTGCCGTCCTTATAGTGGATGCCCCCGCCGCACTTGTAGCACATGACGATCTGGTATTCCTTGGCCGGGTCGTACGACGGCGGGACGTGCACCCAGATCGCCTCGATCCGGTCCATCAGCTCCGACCAGTACGCCACCGCCACCCCCTTGCCCGCGTACCGGAGGTGCGGGTCCTTCCCCGCCAGCAGGTCGGTGAGCATGTTCTCCAGGAACTCGATGGCGGTGACGCGCTTCCAGTCGAAGCTCTTCTCCCGCTGGATCATCTCGACGTGGCGGGTGACGTTGGGGGCATACCGCACCGTGAGGGGGTCGGCCGGGTTGAGCTTACCCAGCAGCTCGCGCACCTGGGCGGTCCGCTTGAGCCAGTCGGCGTCCTTGCCCGCCACGTCCAGCTTCCACCCGGCCGCTTCCGCCCCCACCGTCCCGCCGGCCAGCCCGATCAACGCGCACCACGTCCACAGACCTTTGGTAACCATCCGCGATCCCTTCCTTCGCGACAGACACTTGCTGCCCATCTACCCACTCAAGCACATGGAAGGGCGAAGGGTTCCGTGCGTGGCGCGCCGCGCCCCAACTACCGTGAGTCCCACGGCAGGGCGTATTCCGTCTCACTGATCCGCGTGAACCGCTCGGCAGGCGAGATGATCAACCCCGGGGCGATGGGCAGACTGGGGTAGGTATTCCGCAACGCCGTGATGCCGCGGGTGTCATCGCGGACCGGGCGGGAGGCGAGCTTGGCCTCGATGGGATATAGACGCCCATCCCGCTCCAGCAGCAGGTCCACCTCGCCTCCGCCGTGGCTGCGCCAATGGTACAGGCTGGGCGGGGTGGCCAGCGTTCCGGAGAGCTTCCGGATCTCCGCGGCCACAGCCGTCTCCCACAACGCGCCGGCCATCGGGTGCCCGGAAAGCGTCTGGGGCGTCGATATCATCTGAAGGCTGCATGCTAAGCCCGTGTCGGCGATGAAGCCCTTGGGCTTGGTACTGATCCGCTTGATCGTGCTGCCATGGTAGGCGGGGATCTCGAACCACTGGAACGTCGCCTTCAGCATCGCCAGCCATCGCTGCGCCGTCTGCGGTGTCATGCCCAACTCGCGACCGAGTTGGGAGTGGTTGATCTCCTGGGATGTCAGCGCCGCCGCCAGCCGGACGAACCGGCCGAACTGCTGCCAGTCGCTCACGTCCGCCAGCACCCGGACGTCCCGTTCGATGTACGTACGCAGATACGCACGGTAGAACTCCCCGATCCAGTCCCGTTCCAGCGAGTCCGCCTCCGGCAGGAATCCGCGCCAAAGCTGCTCGAACACGGGCCGGTGCGACGGCAGCCTCGCTGGCGGATCGGCGACGAAGGCTTCCGGATCCGCCAAGTACCGCGCAAGCCAGTGCCGTTCGCACGCCGCCTCGGCCACCTCCGACAGGCAGAAGCCCTCCAAGTCAAGGAACACCGCCCGGCCCGCCAGCGACTCGCTGGCCGACTTCAGCACGGACCATTGCTGCGAGCCCGTAAGCACATACCGGCCTGGCTGGCGATCCCGATCCACGCTCCGCTTGATCGAGGCCACCAGTTCGGGTGCATACTGAATCTCGTCCAGGATCAGCGGAGACGGGTGGTTGGCCAGAAACAACTCCGGATCCTCCCGAGCGGCCCCCACGTCCACCGCCGGGTCGAACACGACGCTGTCCCAGCCGGCCAGCACGTGCTCCAACAGCGTGCTCTTGCCCACCTGCCGGGCGCCGGCCACCACGACGACGGGAAACCTCTCCACCATCCGCCGCAACTTGCCCGACAGGATACGCTCCTTATACCGCACGCTTGAATTCTAATGATGCCATCATCAGAAATCAAGAACGCGATACGGGTTGAACGCGAGTGACCGACGTTGACGCAGACCCAGGATTTGCTCCAAGGCCCGCGTTTGCTACAATTCTGTCCGGGCAAAGCCCTGAGATAACGGCAGGAGACCTGTTGAGAGATGTGCAATGACGGCGCGGAGTTGACCGGCGGGGCGGGCGCGAACCGCCCGCAGCGCCACATGCGCGAGCTGGGGGGGCTGTTCACCATCAGCCAGATCCTGGCCGAGGCCACGGGGCAGCGGCAGATGCTGGACGAGGTGCTGGACGTGCTGGCCCGCGACATGGACCTGCGCCGCGGGACGATCGTCCTGCTCAGCCCGGACGGCACCGAGCTGCTGGCCGAGGCCGCCCACGGCTTGGCGCCGCGCCAGCTCCAGGCCGTCCGCTACCGCATCGGAGAGGGCATCGTCGGTCAGGTCGTCCAGACCGGCAGGGCCCAGACGATCCCCAAGGTCTCCGAGGAGCCCCGGTTCCTCGACCGCCTCCACGGGCGGCGAAAGAGCGCCAACCAGGAGATCAGCTTCATCTGCGTGCCCATCTCCATCGGCACCGACGTCGTGGGGGCCCTGTCGGCCGACCGGGTCTACGACCCCAACGACTCCCTCGACGAGGACGTCCGCTGCCTGAGCATCCTGGCCAGCATGATCGCCAAGGACGTCCAGGCCCGCCGGGCCCTGGCGGCCGAGAGAGAGGCCCTGGCCGAGGAGAACCTCCGCCTCCGCAACGAACTGGCCGACCGGTTCCGCCCGGAGAACATCATCGGCAACTCCAACGCCATGCGCGAGGTGTACCGCGCCATCCACCAGGTGAGCCAGTCGGACACGACGGTCCTGATCCGGGGCGACTCCGGCACCGGCAAGGAGCTGGTCGCCCACGCCATCCACTACGCCAGCCCCCGTTCCGCCGGGCCGTTCATCAAGGTCAACTGCGCCGCCCTCAACGAGAGTCTGCTGGAAAGCGAGCTGTTCGGCCACGAGAAGGGCGCCTTCACCGGCGCCATCCAGGCCCGCAAGGGCCGGATCGAGGAGGCCGACGGCGGCACGCTGTTCCTCGACGAGATCGGCGACTTCTCGGCCGCCATCCAGGTCAAGCTGCTGCGGGTCCTCCAGGAGCGGCAGTTCGAGCGCGTGGGGTCCAACCGGACGCAGGAGGCCAACGTCCGCATCCTGTGCGCGACCAACCGCGACCTCGAGGCCGCCGTCGAGGCCGGCTCGTTCCGCCAAGACCTGTACTACCGCGTCAACGTCTTCCCCATCTTCCTGCCGCCGCTGCGGGAGCGGAAGGACGACATCCTGCTGCTGGCGGACCACTTCGTGGAGAAGTACTCCCGCCGGCTGGGCAAGGACGTCCGCCGCATCTCCACGCCGGCGATCAACATGATGGTGATATACCACTGGCCCGGGAACGTCCGGGAGCTGGAGAACTGCATCGAGCGGGCGGCCCTGCTGAGCACGGACGCGGTGATCCACGCCCACCACCTCCCCCCGACGCTGCAGACCTCCGACGCCTCCGACACGGTCGGGGTGGGCACGCTCTCCGAGCGGGTGGAGCTGTTCGAGCGGGACATCATCGTCGACGCCCTGAAGCGGACCGACGGCAACATCTCCGCCGCCGCCCGCGACCTCGGCACCACCAGCCGGATCCTCGGCTACAGGATCAAGAAGATCGGTATCGACTACCGCCGCTACCGGCGCTGACCCCACCCGTTTAGCCGCGACCCAGCGGGGAGCGCGTCCCCCGCCAAACCGTGTGCCCCCGGAAGACCGGAACCCGTTCCCATCAACCTCGGGTGCCCCCAGGCGGGTACAAGGCGAGGGGTGTTTACAAAACGCCCGAATGTAAACACCCCGTCAACGTGCGTACGCTCCTATAATAGAAACGCTTATGTCCGTTTCCCGGGTGTTGCGTCCCGAGGCTTGTAAACAGCCATAAATTTCTGCCAACTTTTACCAGTTATCGCAGTAGACACGCCCCCGTCCGCACGCGAGCCAGGGCGGAACAGGGGGTTGGAATTCCCCGCCTCCCGGCCTGTCCTGAGCCCGTCGAGAGTCGGCTGTTGGTTCCTTTACCGACAACTCGGAGGCGCCCGGGTGTTCCGGGCCACTCCGCGGCTGGGGAGGCCCGTTCACGGGCCTTCGCCCCGCCTCCGGCGGGGTGTAGACCAGGGCCTCTGGCCCTGG